>VGIY01000313.1 GCA_016867695.1 Candidatus Eiseniibacteriota bacterium
GGGAGGGAGCGTCGTCGCGGGCCTAGACGGCCTCGCCCGGCGAGCGGGCGGGCGGCGGCGCCAGGGGCGAACGAAGGGGGCGAGATGCAGCCATACTCCGAGAAGGTCATGGACCACGTCCGCGCGCCGCGCAACATCGGGCAGATCGAGGACGCCGACGGCGTCGGCGAGGTCGGGAATCCCGTCTGCGGCGACATGATGCGCCTCCACATCAAGGTGCGGGACGATCGCATCACCGAGGCCAGGTTCCAGACCTTCGGCTGCGGCGCGGCGATCGCCGTCAGCAGCATGCTCACCGAACTCGTCATCGGCAAGACGATCGAGGAGGCGCTGCGCCTGTCCAACAAGGCCGTCGCCGAGGCGCTCGACGGGCTGCCGGCAGTGAAGATGCACTGCTCGGCGCTGGGCGAGGACGCGCTGCGCGCCGCGATCCGTGACTATCTCTCCAAGAAGGGCTTCCAGCCCTGCGTCTGCGGCGAGGTCGAGTGCCCCCACCGGGCGGAATGCGAGCAGCGCACGCACGCGCGCGAGGAGGCGCGGGCCGCGGAGGCCGCCCGCGAGGCCGCGCGCGCCGCGGCGCGGGAGGAAGCGTGAGCGCGCCCTCCCTCGAAGCGCGGATCGCAGCGCTCAAGCGGGAGCGGCGGGCGGTGATCCTCGCGCACAACTACCAGCTAGGCGAGGTGCAGGACGCCGCCGACATCGTCGGCGACTCGCTCGAGCTGAGCCGCCGGGCGGCCGCCTCGCCGGCCGAGGTGATCGTCTTCTGCGGCGTGCACTTCATGGCCGAGACGGCCGCGCTCCTGGCTCCCGGCAAGACCGTGCTCCTGCCCGTGCTCGACGCCGACTGCCCGATGGCGCGCATGGCCGACGCGGCGGGGGTGCGCCGGCTCAAGGCCGAGCACCCGGGCGCGATCACCGTCGGCTACGTCAACACCACGGCCGAGGTCAAGGCGGAGTGCGACATCTGCTGCACCTCCGCGAACGCGGAGGCGGTCATCGCCGCGCTGCCCCGGGACAGGCCGATCCTCTTCCTGCCCGACCAGTACCTGGGCGCCTGGGTGCGCGCGCGCACGGGCCGCGAGATGGTCCTCTGGCCCGGCTACTGCCCCACGCACGCGCGCATCCTCGCCCAGCACGTGCTGGCCCGGCGCGAGCAGCACCCGGGCGCGCCGGTGATCGTGCATCCGGAGTGCCGACCCGAGGTGACGGCGCTGGCCGACGCGGTCTTGAGCACCGGGGGCATGGTGCGCTTCGCCCGCGAGACGCCCGCCCGCGAGGTCCTGGTCGGGACCGAGATCGGCCTGCTCCACCGCCTGCGGCGCGAGAACCCCGGCAAGCTCTTCATTCCCGTCACCGAGCAGGCGATCTGCCCGAACATGAAGAAGATCGAGCTCGAGCACGTCCTCCAGGCGCTCGAGAGCATGGAGCACCGCATCACGGTTCCCGAGGAGATCCGCGTGCGGGCGGTGGCGAGCGTCGAGCGGATGGTCGCCGCGGCCGCCTGAACGGCGGCGCGGCCGGCCGGAGCGAAGCCCATGATCGGACCCGATCCATCTTCCCCGCCCGGCGCCGCATCGGCCCCCTTCCCGGACGAGGCCGCGCGGGCCAAGTACGCCGCGCTGCTCGAGCGGCTGAGGCCGCTCGGGCGCGCGGCGGTGGCCTTCTCGGGAGGCGTCGACAGCTCGCTGCTGCTCTGCGCGGCGCGGGAGGCTCTCGGCGAGGGGGTCCTGGCGGTGACCGCCGTCTCGCCGCTCTACCACTCGCTCGAGCGCCGGTCCGCGGGCGAGGTGGCGGCGCGGCTCGGCGCCCGGCACATCTTCGTCGACAACGCGGTGCTCGAGCGGTCGCCGGCGCGCTTCAACCCGCGCGACCGCTGCTACCACTGCAAGCTGTGGGGCTTGCGCGCGATCGGGGAAGCGGCGCGGGCGGCGGGGATCGCTGTCCTCCTCGAGGGCTCCAACGTCGACGACCTGCAGGACGATCGGCCCGGGTTCCGGGCGATCCAGGAGCTGGGCGTCCGCTCTCCGCTGTGCGAGGTCGGCATGGGCAAGACGGAGATCCGCGCGCTCGCCCGCGAGCGCGGCCTGCCCAACTGGGGGCAGCCGGCGCTCGCCTGTCTCGGCTCGCGCTTCCCCTACGGCGACGAGATCACGCCGCAGCGGCTGAGCCGCGTCGAGAAGGGGGAGGAGGCGCTGCGCGCCCTGGGGATCGAACAGGTCCGCGTGCGCGACCATGGCTCGATCGCGCGCATCGAGGTGCCGGCGGAGGCGTTCGGCCGGCTGACGGCCCCCGGCGTGCGCGAGCGGTTGGCGGAGCGCTTCCGCGAACTGGGCTTCACCTACACGGCCCTCGACCTGACCGGCTACCGCCTGGGAGCGATGAACGAAGGCGCGCGGGGAGGATCCGCGGCCGAGGCGGCGCCGTAGGCGGCGCGGGGGCAGGGGGGGGGCGGGGCTCTCCCCCTGCCGGCCGCCCGGTTCCGACCCGTCTCTGCGACCGCGCCGTGTCGAGCGCCCTTCCCGAGAGGCGCTCGACACGCAGCCCACCCGACGCTGCTCCCGATATCGATAGCCCGCGCTAGAGCCTCGATGTCAGCTCCAGCTTCACGCCCGAGAAGGGGGGCTCGTAGTGGCAGATCCCCCCCGAGCAGACGATCCCGCCCCGCTCCCGGCCGAACTTGAGCTTGAGGTCGTGGCAGTAGGCGAAGTTCCAGGCGAGCTCGAGCGTGACCCAGAGATCCTGGCGGTCGTACTCGTCGATCGGCTCGCTCGCCGAGGTGACGGCCAGAGTCGCCGCCCGCGCGGGGTCCAGGGCGAAGGTCAGGTCGGCGCCGATCTCGGTGTACTCGTCCCGCGCGCCGCCGCGGATCTCGTTGATCCATCGCTGCAGGCGGCCGTGCAGGCTGAACGACGAGCGGCCGAAGTAGCGCAGCGCGTCGATCGTCGGGCCGTAGTAGCGCCGGTAGGCGTGGCTGGCGATCTCGCGCTCCTCGGTCCACTCCGCGCCCAGCTCGAGAGCGGCGCTGCCGAGCCAGTCGCGGCGCACGCTGCCCTGGTAGGAGAGGCGGCGGGCGGGATCGTCCCGGCCATCGGCCCAGGATGCGGCCGCCCTGCAGATCCACTCGGGCACCGGACTGACGGTGGCGACCCCGCCGATGCCGCGCTCGTCCAGGCCGCCGTTGAGCGGGATGCCCGCCTGGTTGACGGGCGGCAGGGTCGAGTAGGGGGCGTCGAAGCGTTCGTAGCGCTTGCCCTCGACGAGCAGCGTGTAGCCCGGCACGCCCAGCGACATCGCCCCGTAGAGCGCCTCGCCGTCGCGTCCCCGGGCGCCGATCCAGCCGGCGCGCGGGTCGCGCACGCCCCAGACGAATCGCTTCGCTCCATCGAAAACGGCGTCGATCACCCCGCGGGTCAGGCGCAGGCTGCCGCCGACGAGTTCCTCGGCCGGGCCGCCCACGGCGAGCTCGGCGTTGCCGGCATGCCGGGAAGCGAAGTCGGCCGGGTCGGCGTCGAGGCGCACATAGGCTCCGCTCAGGCGCAAGCCGGGCAGCGGGCGCAGCCCCGCCTCGGCCCCGGAGAGCAGGTCGTCGCGCTCGTAGGTCGCGTCGTTGCGCGGCCGGCCGACGAAGGCCTGGCCGTCGAGCGCGCGCCAGGCGAGGCTTCCGTGCGCGCCGTCGATGTCGCGATCGACGCGCACCGCGTCGTCCTCCTCGGCGCGCAGGAG
>VGIY01000314.1 GCA_016867695.1 Candidatus Eiseniibacteriota bacterium
CGCCCCTCGTCGGCGATGCGCACCTCGACGCACTCTGTCTCGTGCCGGTGCACCACCGAGCAGCGGATCACGCCCTGGGCGCGCGTGGCGTCGATGGCGTTCTTGAGGATGTTCTCGATCACCCACTCGATCAGCTCCTCGTTGAGGCTGACCGGGGGGACCATCTCGTACTGCTCGGCGATCTCGATGTCCTTCTTCAGGTGCGGCAATCTGCGCCGGAAGTAGCGCACCGCCGCGCTGACGATCGGGACGACGTCCGCGGTGACGAGGTTGGGCGCCGATCCGACCTGGCTGAAGCGCTTGGCGACCTTGTTCAGGCGGTCGGCGTCGTCCTCCATCTCGTCGAGGATCTCGGTCAGGAACTCCGCCTCGATGCGGATCTCGCGGGGCCCCTCGGCCTCCGCCGCGGCCCCTCCCCGGGCTGCCTCGGCGCCCCCGGGCGCCGGCGCGGCAGCGCCCGGCGGGGGCCCGCCCGCTCCCGCCTCGGCCTCGAGCAGGCGCTCGCGCAGGATCTCGATCCAGCCCATCAGCGAGGAGATCGGCGAGCCGAGCTGGTGGGCGGTCTCCTTGGCCAGGCCGATCCAGATCGCCCGCTGCTCGCTCGTCTTGATCGAGCGGTAGCTGGCGTACCCGAGGGCGATGAAGATGGCGATCACGCCGAGCTGGACGAGCGGGATGTAGCGCAGCTCGCCCGCCAGGCGCCGCTCGCCGAAGTGGACGTAGCCGAAGGGGCGGGTGTGGTCACCGGCGTAGATGGCGATCGGGTCGTTGACCCGATCGAGGGCGGCGACCCGGTCGAGCACGCGGCGCAGCGCCGGGGGGGGCGGCTTGCTCGGATCCCACTGGGAGATCTCCTCGATGCCGACCGCCTCGGGGGGCACGCCGATGTTGACCCAGACGAAGGGGCGGCCCGCGCGATCGGTGAGCACGAGCGGCAGGTCGCTGGGCCTGATCACGCTCGTGAAGATCTCCCGCAGGTCGGGGTTCCAGGTCGCCTGCAGGGCGCTGACGGCGACGAAGCGCGCCAGCAACTGCGAGATCGCCTGCGACTCCTGGTTGACCTTGCGCACCCAGCTGTAGGAGTAGGCGAAGGCGGCGGCGACGAGGACGAAGCTGCCGAGGAACAGGTAGGCGCGCAGCAGCCGGGGGAGATTCGCGCGCGAAGCGGCCATGGCCTACCCCTCCGCCCCGCCCGCCGGAGGCGCGAGCTCGCGCAGGCCGCCCATGTAGGGCGCCAGCGCCTCGGGCAGCCGCACCGTGCCCTGCGGCGTCTGGTAGTGCTCGAGCAGCGCGACCGTCAGGCGCGGCAGGGCGACGCCCGAGCCGTTGAGCGTGTGCAGGTGGCGCAGCTTGCCGTCGGCGGCGCGGTAGCGCAGGCCGATGCGCCGCGCCTGGAAGTCGGTGAAGTGGCTGCAGGAGGAGACCTCCAGCCAGCGCCCCTCGCCCGGCGCCCAGAGTTCCAGGTCATAGCACTTGGCCGCGGCGAAGCTCAGGTCCCCGGTGGCCAGCAGGACGACGCGATAGGGCAGGCCGAGCGCCTGGAGCACGCCCTCGGCCGCGGCGGTCAGGCTCTCCAGCTCGTCGGCGCCCGTCTCGGGGAGGACGAGCTTGACCATCTCGACCTTGTCGAACTGGTGCAGGCGCACGAGCCCGTGGGTCTGCTTGCCGTGGGCGCCCGCCTCGCGGCGGAAGCAGGGCGAGTAGGCGACCAGGCGGATCGGCAGGTCCTTCTCGAACAGCGTCGTTCCCCGGTGGAGGTTGGTCAGCGGCACCTCCGCCGTCGGGATCAGGAACAGCTCCTCGGCCGGGAGCGCGTACATGTCCTCGTGCAGCTTGGGCAGCTGACCGCAGCCGAAGAGCGCCTCCGCGCGGGTCAGGTAGGGCACGCGCACCTCGCGGAAGCCGCGCGCGCAGTGGAAGTCGAGCATGAAGTCGATCAGCGCCCGCTGCAGACGCGCCCCGGCGCCCAG
The DNA here is from genome assembly GCA_016867695.1 of Candidatus Eiseniibacteriota bacterium. Lineage (GTDB taxonomy): Bacteria > Eisenbacteria > RBG-16-71-46 > CAIMUX01 > WJJG01 > VGIY01. The sequence goes on from VGIY01000314.1 coordinate 1,971, forward strand.
GTGAACGGAGAACCCGCTGCCGCTCATCCGCGCGCTGGCGGAGATGTCGAGGATGCCCAGCGCGGCGCCCAGTTCGAGGTGGTCGCGCAGCCCCTCCTCCCGGCGCGGCTCCCCCCAGGCGCGCACGACCTGGTTGGCCGACTCGTCGCCGATGGGCACCGACTCGTCGGGGATGTTCGGCACCCACTGGAGGAGATCCTCGACCGCCGCGTCGATGCCGCGCAGTTCCTCGTCGAGGGCCTGGATGCGATCGCCCAGGGCGCGCACGGCCGCCGCCTCGCCGTCGACCTCCCGGCCGGCCGCCTTGGCGCGCCCGATCTCCTGCGAGCGGCGATTGCGCTCGGACTTCATCGCCTCGACCTCGCCGAGCCGCTCGCGGCGGCGGCGGTCGAGCTCCAGGATGCGGTCGAGATCGGCGCTCTCGCGCTTGCGGGCGATCGCCTCGCGGACCAGCGCCTCGTGGCTGCGGATGAACTTCAGATCGTACATGCGGCCGTCCGTCGCGCCTCCCGTTCGTTCAACCCCGCGCCTCCCTTTCGCTCAACCCCGCGCCGGCCGGGGCGTTCCCCGCCTCGCCGCCGGGGCTCCTCGTGCTCAGGCCTGCTCCCCGCGGCCCGTCTGCCGGCGCGACTGCTCGAGCAGATCGGCCGCGCCGAGGTCGAGCAGCTTCTTGGCCAGCCGTTCCCCGGTGCGCAGGGGATCGTCGGGGAAGCCCTCGGCCCAGTCACGCAGGATTTGCCGGCCGTCGAGGGCGCAGACGCAGCCCTCGATGCGCAGGATGTCGCCGCGCACCCGCGCCAGCCCGCCGATCGGCGCGCCCTCCCAGGCGCCGACCGCGCCGAAGAAGGCGCGCTCGGCGTCGATCTCGGCATGGGAGAGGGCGTCGTCGAGGAAGCGCAGCTTGCCCGCCGTCGCGGCGTCGTCGGCCCGGCAGAGCAGCCCGAGCGCCCCCTGGGCGATCGCCGGCAGGCAGACGTGGGCGGTGAAGACCTCGGAGACGCGGTGCTGCCAGCCCCGCCACTCGATGCCCGCGGCGGCGACGACGACGCCGTCGAGCTTGCCGGAGTCGACGAGGTGGATCCGCTCGGAGAGGGAGCCGACGATGAACTCGAGCGTCAGGTCGGAGCGGTAGCGGGCCAGTTGGGCCTGCCGGCGGACGCTGCTGACGCCCAGGCGCGCCCCTTCGGGGAGGTCGTCGAGGATCGCCCCGTCGGCGGTGACGAGCACGTCGAGCGGCGTCTTGCGCTCGGTCACGGCGACCAGATCGGTGCCCTCGGGAAGGGGCATCGGCAGGTCCTTCATCCGGTGGACGCCGACGTCAACCTCGCCCTTGAGCAGCGCCTGATAGACGGGCTCCGAGTAGAACTCGCGGATCGGGACCGGCGCCCGGCCGTTCCCCCGCCCCGCCCCTCCCGAGCGGCGGGGCCGGGCGCCGAGCGAGCGCAGCGCCACCTCCAGGCTGGGCCAGCGGGCGCAGAGACGCTCCTGCATCCAGCTGCCGTGCAGGTGGCTCGACTCGACGTCGAGCAGACCCACGCGCAGGCGACGGTCAGGCATGCCACCTCCCGGTCACGGCCGGTCGTCCCGCGGGCGCGGGGGCGATTGGGCGCCAATTGCAGATTCCCGCGTCAGTTAAGGGGTCAGCCTAGCACAGGGCGCCCGGGCGGTCAACGCGCCCGCGCCGCGGCGAGCCCGCGGCGAGCAGCAGCGCCCAGAGGGCGAGCGCCGGCAGGACGACAGTCCCCGGG
>VGIY01000315.1 GCA_016867695.1 Candidatus Eiseniibacteriota bacterium
CACGACCGCTGGTTCCTGGACCGCATCGCCACCCACATCCTCGCCTTCGAGGAGGACTGCAGCGTCCACTGGAGCGAAGGCAACTTCACCGACTACGAGGTGGCGCGCCGTCGCCGGCTCGGCGCCGAGGCCGACCGGCCGCATCGGATGCGGTACAAGCCGCTGGTGAGGTAGCCGCCGGGCAGCCCGGGATGGACTCGCCTTCACCCCCTTGGCGCCCCCCGGCGATGCGGCGGCAGTCCGAGGACCAGGCCCTATTCGGCTCTATACAGCGCCTTGATCGCCCCCCAGGTCGTCGCCTCCGCGGGCGTTGCGCCGCAGCCGACATCCCAGGCCCCGATCCGACCGCAGGCCGGGTTGTTCTCGGCCGCGCAGGGCGACGCCGAGTCCAGAAGGAGATCCCCGCTCCAGGCGTCACAGAAGAGCGGGTCGGCGCAGATGTTGCCGTTTATGCCGTACTGGTCCGCTATGCAGAGCGCCCAGTCCCCGAATAGATTCCCGTAGACGTCGCAGCATAGGAGCGTCACCGTTCCCGTTTCGCCGCAGCTGACTCCATAGCCTGTAGTCGTGAAGGCGACGATCGTGCTCTCGATCGTGGCGTGACAACCGTTGCCCACCCGCACAGTAGTGCCGCGATTGCGACAGAAGGTGCTCCGCCTGATCGTCACCACAGCGGCGTCTTCCATCTTCACGCCCGTTCCGTTATCGTAGAATGTGCAATCCTCGATGGTCGTCTCGCCGCCCCAGCAGGTCACCCCGGCTCCTGATCCGTAGTCCCCGTTGCCCTCGAACAGGCATCCCGTGATCCGGGCGACCCCATTCACGTTGATCATGCCAGCCACGCTGCTGCCCGACAGGTTCCCCCGGAACACGCAGTCCGTCACCCGCAGTTGCGAGCCCAGACTCCACATGCCCCCGCCACTCAATCCGGTGTTCTGCTCGAACACGCACTCGTGGACCGTCGGCCGCCCCCCCCAGCAGAAGATCCCGCCGCCCATGTGGGCCTGGTTCCCGACGAAACGGCACCGCACGATCGCCGGCGATCCCCCCGAGGATTGCACCCCGCCGCCACGGCCGCCGACCCGGTTGTCCAGAAAGACGCACTCCCGGATGGTCGGAGACCCGTAGTAGCAGTAGATCCCACCCCCTTCGTTCGACGCCGCCGGCATGTGGCCGTTCGCAATCGTCACGCCGGCCAACACGGTGCCCGGTCCTTCCCCCGAATGGAAGTGAAAGCCCCGATGCGGCTCGCTCACGCTGCCCTCGCAGTCGATCACGCATCCCTCGGGCGCCCCTCCCCGCGACCGCACCGTGATCGCCTTCCCTCGGTAGGTGAGATCCCGGTTCCCATCGCCCCGGAAGACCCCGTCGCCCAGCTCGATCACATCTCCATCCGTCGCCGCGTCGATCGCCGCCTGGATCGTCGGAAACTCCCCGGATCCGTCCGCCTCCACCCCGTAGATCGCCCCGCGCGACGCCGACGCCAGCAGCAAGACCACCAGCAGGATGCCGAAGGGTCGCATCATCGAGCACCCCCCTTCACTTCCCGCATGAAGGACTGCCCAACCCGGCGGGCCGGGCCGGGCGGCGGAGTCCCCGGCCGACAGGTCGATCCGAAGATCGGCCCGACTGCTTCACCACCTCACCAACAACAGGCGGACGGTCTCAACGACCTCCCCCACACGGAGCCGGCAGAGATAGACACCCCCCGCAACCGGCTGCCCATCGGCGCCATCCCCAGGCCAGACGATCCGCTGCGCTCCCGAGGCCCTCGGGCCTTCCACGAGCCTGCGGACCAGCCTTCCCGCCGGGTCGTAGATCTCCAGGCGCACCTCCCACGTCCCCTGCGCGGCGGGCACGAGGTAGTGGATCTCCACGCCTCGACCGGCCCCGAGGGGAGCGCCGGCCGCCAGGTGTCTCCTCGGCGGAGCGGTGGCTTCCTCCCCCGCCGACGAGACCCCGCATGTCTCGGTCCACGCGCCCATGCCCTCCGGACACTCCGGCGTCGCCCCCGGCAGACAAGGCGAGGCATCCCAAAGGCGGAAGTCCCCCTGCTCGGGCGCGCAGAACAGCGGGTCCGCGGAGATGTTCCCCGCCTGTCCCGCGAACCAATACGTGCAGTCCCCCTCCTGTCCCCAGTCGCCTCCCGCGTTCCCGAAGAGATCGCAACAGACCATGTCGGAGATTGTCCCCCACGGATCGCACCTCACTGCGCCTCCAGCCCGGGAGGACGCGACGATCGAGTTCCAGATCTGTGTCATGATCCCGTTCGGGCCGAGATAGATCCCTCCCCCCTGGTCGCCCCTGTTGCCGTACAGCGTCGAGAACTCCATCCTGCCGAGCGAATGACCCAGGAAGACGGCGCCCCCCTGTCCCAGATCATCATCTCCGTCCATGATCGTGGCGCTGTTGTCTTGGAAAACGCACCGGGAGATGGAGACATCCTCCGGCGGCATCTGCAACTCCGAGTGGTAGACGCCGACTGCGCCGCCGCGGGAGGATCGGTTCCCCCTGAACGTGCAGTCCACAACAGTGATCGTGGCCGAGGCCGACTCGTTGTTGATGCCGATCGCGCCGCCGATGCCGCCCAGCAAGGTGATCGCCGAGCGGTTGTCCTCGAAGATGCAGGCCTCTATAGCCGGGGCCGACAGCCCGATGACGTGGATCGCCCCGCCGTGGTAGTGCGCCTCACAGTTCCTGAACACACAGGAAAAGATCTCTGGGCTCGCCCCTCCTCCGTAACCCCCGCACAGGACCCCTGCGCCATCGCACGCAGGTCATATGCCCTGGGCGCGGAAGTTCTGGATGGTGATGTACTGGATCCTCGTGGCGCTCGTCTGCCCGCCGTGGATCCAGAACGCATGGTTGGCCAAGGACCCGGTGCCGTCGATGACACAACGGCTGGGCGATAGGGATGCAGACCTGATCGTCAGGTTCTTCGGTCCCAGGTCTACGCCTGCGTTCCCAACCCCGGTGAAGATCCCGTCGCCCAGCAAGATGACATCGCCCTCGTTGGCGCCGTCCACCGCGTCCTGGATCGTGCAGTAATCGCCCGATCCGTCCGGCTCGACACGGATGACACTCCCGGGAGGGTGCGCCGGCGAGCAGGGGTTCGGCGCGCAGGTCCCCCATTCGGGATGGAACTGCCCGCCGAGATCCTGGCATTCCAACTCCGTCGTGATCTCGCAACAGGCGCCGATGCAGCAGGCTGCTTCCGAACCGAAGTCAAGCTCGCCGGCTGCGTCATCCGCGGCCATGTCCTCGCCCTCTTCGCCCTCCCCGCCGCCGTCATCCTCCTCGCCCTGCGGGCAGGCGTAGATCCCGTCCGCCAGAAGACCCATCCCGCCGTACCCGGCAGCCGCGAACTCCTCCTGATCCTCGCACCCCGCCCAACCGCCGAACCCGTTGGCCGGATCGGCCGACAGCGGGATCACCTCCTCGCTGTAGACATACCCGGCGATCCAGTATACCGCCTGGAAGTTGCCCGCCCAGGGCGTGTCCGTCGCCGCCAGCGCGATCCCCTCGCCAGGTCCCGGCCAGCCGGAGGTCGGGATCGTCAGCCCGGCGCTCGGGAAACAGGCCCCGTGCCCCGCGACCAGGAACGCCCCCCCGTCGTAGCCGCCGAAGCCGAACTCCACCCCGCACCACTGCTTCGACTCCGTCCAGGCCGAAAGCACGTACCAGACGGCCATCCCGGGCGAGTCGATCCG
>VGIY01000316.1 GCA_016867695.1 Candidatus Eiseniibacteriota bacterium
TCGTGTACTCGTCCCAGGCGAGAACCTCTCCGTCCGGCCCGTCGTGGAGGAAGCTGCGCGCGCCGAAGGCGAGCCCGCCCACAGAGGCGACGCCGAGCCACGAGCCGGTGAACGCGGGGGGGGGGGCGATCGTGTCGCCCGCGCACGGGGCAGGCCGCCTCGCGGCCGGGTCGTCCCAGGCGAGCAGCAGACCGCCCCGGCCGCGCATCGGCCAGGCCGCCGGGTTGAAGAAACCCGCGCCGAGGCTGTTCGAGGAGCCCGGCGCATCGACGAGAAAGGCGCTCTCGCCCCAGTAGTCGGGGAACTGCGCCGGCTCGCCGGCGCCCCCGGCGCGCGCGAGCGGCGCCGCGCCGTGGAGCATCGCCCAGGACAGCCACATGACGCAACCCATGCGCAGCGCGCCGCGCGAACAGGCGAATCGTCTCCGTCCGATCCCGTCCATGATCCCCCCGTGGTCCAGGCCCGAAGTCCGCGGATGCAACAACGGGCCAGTATACGACGCCGCAGGGGCCGGGGATGCATGTCGTCTTCCCCCCGAGCGCGACCCGACGGAGGGTTCCGGAAGGCGTCGAGGTCCCGTCTCCGGGCGATTCCGAGGCGTCGGCGGGGCCTACGGCGGACGTCCGGCCCCAGGGCCGTCGCGGGCATCCCGCGGCGACGCCCCCCGGATGGCGATCGCGGGCCGACGCGGGAACCAAATCCTAGTGATCTTGTATACGATGGCGAGCATGGAGAACGAGTCCATCGGACCTTGCTCAGTACGCGGAGAGTGACGAGAACAAGGACCCAGCGAGACGGGAGGATGGCATCGCCGCAACAGCGTCTGGCCACATCAACTAAGACGGCGTGCCAGGGGGCCGGCATAGACGACGAATAAAGTCGGCCGGCCCCCGCCTCATTTCCAGCCGGCGAGCAGGCGGGCGACCACCAGGCCCGGCCCCATGAATCTTCTTGACGGGCATGACTCATTATTGTCAATTGCCGTTGACTAACTTTGCTCAGCAAGCGCTGCCTAAACATGGGAGCGAGTCGATGGATCCTCGATTCTCGCCACACAACACCCACAGAGAGTCGGTCGGTGAATTCGCGAAGCGCGACCCCAACTTGAAGCAGATGATCAAGCTGCCACTTCCCTATCGTTCCCCGCTCCTCGACCGTTTGAAGCTCCTCGGCCCCGGCGTCTACTCGCTGACCGGCGGCCGTCAAATCGGCAAGACCACGGTCCTCAAGCAGTGGATGGCCGAACTCCTGAAGTCGGGCACCGACGCAGAGCGCATCTGCTACCTGGCAGGGGAACTGATCGACGACCACCACACCCTGGTTCGACTGATCACCGAGCAGGTCACCGAGTGGGAAGGACGAGGTCCTGGCTACCTTCTGGTGGATGAGGTCACGTACATCCGAGAATGGGACAAGGGAGTCAAGTTCCTGGCGGACGCGGGGACGCTGGAAGACATCGTGCTGATGCTCTCCGGCTCGGACTCGGCGCTGATCCAGGAAGCACGGATGCGCTTCCCCGGTCGGCGGGGTGCGAGCTCGATTGTGGATTTCCACATCGGCCCTCTGACCTTCAGCGAGTACGTGGACCTGGCCAAGCGGATCCCCACGGCGGGTCGGCACTCACTCCTTGGACCGAAGCCCAGCATTACAGAGTCGACCCGACGCCTCGTCGATGCCGAGTTCTTGCGGTATCTCGCCCATGGCGGTTTCCTGCGTGCCATCAACGACATGGCCCTGAGCGATTCCATCCTCCCCTCGACTTTCGCCACATACGGAGACTGGATTCGGGGTGACATGCTGAAGCGTGGAAAGCAGGAGCACTACCTGCGGGAGATCCTGGCTGCGATCGCCGGCCGGTACGGGACGCAGGTCACATGGAACGCTCTCTCGCGGGATCTCTCCATCGACCACCCTGCAACCGTGGCCGACTACGTCGCCCTGCTGGCTTCGATGGACGCCGTCTTCGTGCAGCCAGCGCTGCTCGAGGACAAGTTGACTGCGGCACCGCGCAAGGCGCGCCGGGTGATGTTTGCCGATCCGTTCATCATGCATGCGGTCAGCAGCTGGCTTCGGCCGGATCCAGATCCGTTTCGCCATCGCGTCGAGCCGATGCTGAGGGACCCGGAGTGGTCCGGAAGGATCGCGGAGGCCTGCGCCGTCACTCTCGTGCGCCGCTTCTACCCCACCTACTACATCAAGGCCGAGGGCGAGGTCGATATCGCCTACATCGAGGGGAAGCGGTTCCAACCCATCGAGGTGAAGTGGACGCAGCAGTTGCGACCGAAGGAGCTCAAGCAGATCGCGAGGTACAGGAATGGCAAGATCTGGTCCCGGAGCTGGAGTACCGACGAAACCGGCGGGATTCCGGTGGAGCCGCTGCCGCTGGCGCTATACCGGCTCGGGGGAGCTTCTCGACTCCCAGGATGAACCCACACGGATGCGGGCGAAGCATCGTGTTCGTCTCCGATTCCTTGCCCGGGACCACGAGCCGATCTCCCTCGCGTTCGACGCGCCTGGGGCTGCCGACTTGGTATCGGACTCCGATGAACCGAGGGTGCGGCGACGGCTTTGGAACTGCGGAGGCACAGAGACAACTCCCGCTGTCCATAGCATGGAGGGATTCTGGAAACAGCGGGACCACGGAACCCTAACTTACTGACATACTAGTGTTCTCAGAGTTGTCGCGACATCAAGCCGCATAGGCGGTAGAGGGCGCGAGGAAGAAGGAACGGACAAGTTCAGGCGACTTCTGTAGGAAACGAAGATGGCTGATCACCTCATGCTTCATCTGGTCGGGCCCGGTGATCACCTTGCGGCCGATGCCGTTGTTCTTCAGGTCGTTCCACACGTGCTCATCGGGGTTGAGTTCCGGAGAGTAGGGCGGAAGGAAGAACAGCCGGAGCCTGTCGCCGACGGTCTCCAAGAAGCGCCGGACCTTCGCCGCCTTGTGCGTCGGGTGCCCGTCCACGATCAGGAAGACGGGCCGTCGCATCCCCACCAGCAGCCGCTTCAAGAAAGTGATGAAGACCTCGGCATTCACCCGTCCCTTCACCCCCATGAAGCGGAGCTCACCGCGCCGACTGACCGCGGAGATCAAGTTCAACCCGAACCGAGCGCCGGTCGTGGACACGATGGGGGTCCGGCCTCGCGGCGCCCAAGTCGTGCCCGCGTGAGCCGTCGAACGAACCCCCGCTTCGTCGCCGAACCAAATCGTGGCCCGGTGCGCCTTCGCCAGCGCTCGGATCCGCGGAAACTCCTCCCGCAGCCACCGCTCCACCGTGGCCGGGTCCTGCTGATACGCCCGCCACAAGGGCCGCTGCGCCGACAATCCGAGTTGGTTCAGCAGACGACAGACCGAGGCCCGACTCAGCTGAATCCCGAAGCGCTCTCGAATCAGGACGCCCACCATCTCGCTCGTCCACAGGGCAAACCGGAACTTGTACTGCTGAGGATTGCCCAGCGTTACGACCTTGTAGACCCACGCCATCGCGCGGGCATCCAGCTTCGGCTTGCGCCCTCCGCGCTTCCTCGCATCCAGCCGATGCCATCCGCCATCGCGGTAGCGCGCCAGCCACCCGTACACGGTCGAGCGATGAACTCCCAAGACCTCCGCGACCTTCTCCGGCGACTCGCCGCCCTGAACGGCCGCAACACCCCGCCGCCGCAGATCCGTCAACTGCCCATGAGTAAGCCGTCGAGCATCCGTG
>VGIY01000317.1 GCA_016867695.1 Candidatus Eiseniibacteriota bacterium
CGACCAGACCGCAGAGCAGGATCGCGCCCAGGCCCGCCAGCAGCATCGCGCCGCCCGAGGCCGACGCGCCGCCGAGCTGGCCGATCAGGCCGGTGGCGACCACCGCGGCCAGCGCGATCAGGCTGCCGACGGACAGGTCGATCCCGCCGGTGACGATCACCATGGTCATGCCGATGGCGATGATGGCGATGACGGCGATCTGGTTGGCGACATTCAGCAGGTTCTCGGCCAGGAGGAAGGTCGGCCAACGGTAGGGGCGCGGCGTGCGGATGGGGACGCCGGCAAGCTCGGGGAAGTCCTGCAGCAGGCCGCCGACGACCGGCGCATAGGCCTCGGGCGTCGCGATCGCCATGACGCCGGGGGCGGCGCCGGGATCCAGCCACTCGGTCAGCGCCACGCGCACGGCCAGGGGGTCGCCGTTGATCACCGCGGCGATGGCGCCTCCCGAGGCGGCCCACTCCGCGGCCAGCGCGCGCGCGAAGCGCACGTCCTCGTCCCCGGCGCGCCCGATGATCAGCAGGCCGCGCGAGGGATCCCCCCCCTCGGCCCGCAGCGCGTTCAGCAGCGAGCGGGCGGCCCGCGGCCCCCTCGCCGGCTGGTCGCGCACCGTGAGGATCGAGAAGAGGGCGACCAGGGCGAGGAGGATGACGAGCATCCCGTAGGGGCCGAGGTTCCGTCCCAGCGTCCGGCGGGCGCCCGCGCTCCAGCCCATCGGGCTTCCCCCCGCGCGCGTCGAAGCCGCTCCGAGGGCGCTCATCGGTTCCCGCTCCCGTGCGAAGTCTCTGCGACCGGGTCCATGCGTTCCCCCCGCGCTCCTCAGCCCACCGCCAAGGCGAGCAGTTGCTCCTGCGTCGCCCGGGCGACGTCGCGCACCTCGCCGGCGATCCTCCCGTCGTGCATGACCAGCACGCGGTCGCTCATGCCGAGGATCTCCGGCAGCTCGGAGGAGATCATCAGGATCGCCTTGCCGCGCGCGGCCAGTTCGTTGATCAGGAGGTACATCTCGTACTTCGCCCCGACGTCGATCCCCCGAGTCGGCTCGTCGAAGATGATCACCCGCGCGTCGCGCTCGAGCCAGCGGGCGACGAGCAGCTTCTGCTGGTTGCCGCCCGACAGGTGCTCGGCGCGCTGCCGCGGGTCGGAGACGCGGATGCGCAGGCTCTCCACGTAGCGCGCGAAGGCGAGGCCCTCCTGGCGCGGGCGGATCCAGCCTCTCCGGGACCAGTGGTCGAGATTCGGCAGGGCGAAGTTGTCGCCCGCGGAGAGCTTGAGGATGAGTCCCTGCGCCTTGCGGTCCTCGGTCAGCAGGCAGATGCCCCGGCGGATCGCGTCGCGCGGCGAGCGGATCTCGAGCGGGCGGCCGGCGAGGAGCATCGTCCCGCCCTCCGGGCGGTCGGCGCCGAAGATCAGGCGCGCCAGATCGGTCCGCCCCGCGCCGACCAGTCCCGCCAGGCCGAGCACCTCGCCGCCGCGGATCTCGAGCGAGACGCCCCGCACGCGGCCGCCGCGCAGGTCCCGGGCGACAAAGAGCGGCTCGCCGATCGGGGCGCGGGCCTTGGGGAACTCCTGATCGAGCGCGCGGCCGACCATCTGCTCGATCAGCGCCTCGCGGGTCAGCTCGCCCGCGCTCCGGGTGCCGAGCGTCACGCCGTCGCGCATGACCGTCACCCGGTCGGCGATCTCGAGGACCTCGTCCAGCCGGTGGCTGATGAAGAGGAGGCCGTGGCCGCGGGCGCGGAGTTCTCTCAGGATGGCGAAGAGCCGCTCGACCTCGCGCGGGGTCAGCGCCGCCGTCGGCTCGTCCATGATCAGCAGCCGCGCGTCGGCCAGCAGCGCCCTCGCGGTCTCGACGAGCTGCTGCTGGGCCACGGTCAGGTCCCGCGCCCGCGCGTCGGGGTCCAGCAGCACGCCCAGCCGGCCGATCACGCCCAGCGCGGCGCGGCGCTCGGCGCGAGCGTCGATCCAGCCGCCGGGGGCCGACTCGCGGCCGAGGAAGAGGTTCTCGCGCACGCTGAGCGCGGGCACGAGCGTGAACTCCTGATAGATGGCGGCGATGCCGCGCCGCTGCGCGTCCTGCGGCCCGGCGATCTTCGCCTCGACGCCCTCCAGGAGAATCGCGCCCGCGTCCGGGGCGTGGGCCCCGGTGACGACCTTGATGAGCGTGCTCTTGCCGGCGCCGTTCTCGCCGACCAGGGCGTGGATCTCGCCCGCGCGGACATCGAGGTCGGCGCGGCGGATCGCCTTCACGCCGGGGAAGGACTTGACGATCCCGCGCAGCGCGAGCAGCGGCGGCCCGGCCGAGGCGCCGCCCGCGCCCGGCGGGAGCCGGGTCGCGCCGCCGCTGCCCTCGGGCTCCGCCGCCGGGGGCGGCCTACGAGTCGGGGGCCGCGTCGTCACGGGTGAACAGCGCGCAGGGGATGAGGATCGTCGGCGGCACCGCCTTGCCGGCCATGTAGTCGGCGACCGCCTCGACCGTCGTGCGGCCGATGACCAGGGGCTGCTGGACGACGTCGGCGAAGATGCGCCCCTCGGCGATCGCGCGTCGCGCCTCGGGCACGGCGTCGAAGCCGACGATCAGGACGCGCCCGAGCTTGCCCGCCTTCTCCACGGCGGCCAGCGCGCCGAGCGCCGTGTCGTCGTTGATCCCGAAGATGCCGTCCAGGTCGGGGTGCGACTGGAGGATGTCCTCCGCCGTGCGGAAGGCGATGTCCTTGCTGCCGCGCCCAGGCAGCTTGGCGGCGACCCGGATCTCGGGCTGCTGCGCGATCCGCTCCTCGAATCCCGCCACGCGCTGGATGACCGATTCGACCTCGGGATGGTCGATGATGGCGATCTTGCCCCGCCCGCCGAGCCCGTCGATCATCGCCTCGGCCGCCAGGCGCCCGCCGGCGAAGTTGTCCGAGGCGACGTGGCAGACGACTTCCACGCCCTCGGCGAGCACGGCGATGTCGGCGGTGAAGACCGGGATGCCCGCCTGGTTGGCCGCCTCGATCGAGGTGCCGATCGACTTCGAGTCGCACGGGCTGACGATGATCGCGTTGACCCTGCGGACGATGAAGTCCTCGAGCTGGCTCTTCTGGCGGGCGACGTCGAACTCGCCCGCCTGGACGACGAGCTCGTAGCCGTGGCGCGCAGCCGCCTCGCGCAGGCCCGCCTCGAGCTCCTGGTAGAAGGGGTGCGTGCGGGTCAGCAGCGAGACGCCGAGGACCACGCCTCCCCCTCCGCGCGACGGAGCGCTTGCCGGCTCGGCGGCGGCCGAACCTCCCCCCGCGGCTTCCGCTCCCCGGCTCTGCTGCTCGCCCCCGCCGCAGGCGGCCAGGGCCAGCGCCAGTCCGAGCCCGGCGACGACGGCGCCAAGGGGGAAGGCCGTCCCCGCGCTCCGGCCCGCCTGCCATCCCCGCGACCGCGACCGCATCCGCCTCAGGATCCGCATCGGGCACCTCCTTTCGCCGCTTGCCGCGTGATAGTATCCGCCCCCGGCGCGCCGGCCAAGGGCCTTGGCCGGGGCTCGGCAGGAAGGGGCCGCCCCCCGGCCGGGGGCTTGGCAGGAACGGGCCGGCCCGAGCCCCGAGGCTCGGCAGGAACGGGCCGGCCCCCGCTCGGCGGCTCGGCAGGAACGGGCCGCCCCCCGGCCGGGGGCTCGGTGGAAGCCGCGGAGGAGGCGGCGATGATGACGATTCGCTTGTACGTGACC
>VGIY01000318.1 GCA_016867695.1 Candidatus Eiseniibacteriota bacterium
GCTCGATCAGGTGGCGCACTTCGAGTTCGGCAAGGGACCGCAGCAGATCCGCCGCGACCAGCAGCGCACGGCGGTGACCCTGCGGGGCAACTACGAGGGGGAGCGCTTCCGCGACATGACCCGCCAGGTGGAGAGGGTGATGAACACCCTGGCCATGCCGGCGGGCTACCAGTGGTCCTTCGGCCGCGAACTGCGCGAGTCGCGGCGCGAACAGAGCGACATGGGGCTGAACATCCTGCTGGCCATCTGCCTCGTCTACCTGGTCATGGCGGCGCTGTTCGAGTCGTTCCTGCATCCGCTGGTGATCATGCTCTGCATCCCCTTCGCCGCCCTGGGGGTGATCTGGACGCTGATGATCACGCACACGCCCTTCAATCTGCTCGCCATGATCGGGGTCGTCATCCTGGTCGGCATCGTGGTCAACAACGGCATCGTCCTGCTCGACCGCATCCACGGCCTGCGCCGCGAGGGAAGAAGCAGGGCCGAGGCGATCCTCGAGGGCTGCCGCGACCGCTTCCGGCCGATCCTGATGACCGCGGCGACGACGATCCTGGGGCTCACGCCGCTCGCCTTCGGCAAGGCCGACATCGCCGGCGGCTACTACTTCCCGCTGGCCCGGGCGGTCATGGGCGGTCTGGCGACCAGCACCGTGCTGACGCTGGTCGTGCTGCCCACCTTCTACGTCCTGCTCGAGCAGGCCGCGGCCGGGGCGCGGCGGACGATCGCCTGGGGACTGGGGCGGGGGCCGCTGCCCTGGCGCGTTCAGGACGCGCCCGGGCCGGTGGGCGCGCCCGACTCGCCTGGCGCAAACCCGTCGAGCGTCTGCTAGGATGGCGCCGGCCGCGCCGCGCGGCCCTTTGTGCACCCCGGTCGTCCGGGCAGGGAACGGAGCCGCACTCCATGCAGGTCGTCAGCGACGCCGCCGAGGTCATCCACAGACGCAACCTCCCCCCGGGGAGCGTGATCTACACCGCGGGCAACGCCTCCACGCCGCAGGTCCTGCTACGCCGGCTGGCCGCCGACGAGGCGATCGAGGATGTGACCCTCTACAGCATCCTGCTGCTCGGCGAGGGGCTGGAGCCGCTCTTCTCCGCCGAAGCCTGCCGGCGCGTCACCCACCGGATCATCTTCAACAGCCATCTCTCGCGCCAGGCGGTCAATCACGGCTGGGCCAAGTACCATCCGCTGCACCTCTCCGAGGTGCCCCGGGTCCTGCGTCTTTCGGGCGGCCCCGGCGTCGTCCTGCTCACCGTGAGCGGCCCCGACCAGGGGGGCAACTACAGCCTGGGCACCACCGTCGAGGCGGTCTACGCCGCCGTGCGCGCCGTCCGGGCGCGGGGCGGGCTGGTCATCGCCGAACGCAACCGGCGAATGCCCTTCGTCCTCGGGACGACGATTCCGGCCGGGGCGATCGACTACCTGCTTGAGACCGACTACCCCCTGCCGACGAGCCCGGTGCCGCAGCCCGATGATCGCGCCAGGCGCATCGGCGAGATCATCGCCGCCCTCTACTTGCGGGACGGCTCCGGCGACGAGCCGGGCTCGACGCTCCAGTATGGGATCGGCGAGGTGCCCGAGGCGGTCACCGACGCGATCATGGAGCGCGGGATGAGGGACCTGGCCATCCACACCGAGCTCTTCTCCGACGCCATGATCCGGCTGGTCGAGTCCGGCGCGGTGACCAATCGCTGGAAGAAGTCGATCGACTTCTCCGTCTCCTCGATCTTCCTCGCCGGCGCCCCGCGCGGCTACGACTGGCTGCACTTCAACAGCTCGGTGCAGAGCCGCCCCTGCAGCTACACGAACAGCGTTTACCAGATCGCCGCGCAGCCGCGCATGGTGGCGATCAACAGCGCCATCGGCGTCGACCTGCACGGCAACATCTGGGCCGACTCGCTCGAGGCGCGCAACATCTACAGCGGCGTCGGCGGCCAGAGCGACTTCCTGCGCGGCGCGCGCCACGCCGAGGAGGGCGTCGCGATCATCGCCCTGAAGTCGACCACCTCGGCGGGAATCTCGAAGATCGTCGAACGCAGCCCGGCGGGGATCACGACGACGGCGGTCGCCGCCGACCAGGTGGTGATCGTGACCGAGTTCGGCGCCGTCGATCCCCGCGGCCTGAGCATGGGCGAGCGGGCCGTGGGCCTCGCCCACCTGGCCCCGCCGGAAGAGCGGGAGCGGCTGCTGCGCATCATTCGCGACGATCCCGCCTTCCACAAGCCCGATGTCGTGCTTCGCCGCGGCGTGCCGGGGCTCACGCCCTACGAGCGGGCGGTGGCGCGATGATCCCGTTGCCGCGCGGCGCCCGCTCGACGGTGCTGCGGGCCGTGGCCTGCTCGGCCTGGCTGACCGCGGCCGGCCCGGGATGGGGCTGCGCCGCGCCGCCCCGGAGCGGCGCGGGTCTCGATGCGCCGGCCGCCCGCGCTCGCGGCGCGGAGGCCCCGGGCCGGGGGAACATCCTGTTCTCGCCGCTCTGGACTGTGGAGGCCGATCCGGCGGCGGCCGGGTTCGACCTCCTCCTGGACTGGGTCGCCGATCGTGCCGGGCGCAACTACCTGCTCGAGTATCCGAGCGGGCGCGTCCAGGTCCTCTCCCCGCGCGGAGAGCGGCTGCGAGCGCTGGAGCGCCACACCCTGGGGGCGCGTCCGGCGAGCGGAGCGATCGCGCTCGCGCTCCTGCCCGACAGCACGCTCGGCCTGCTGCTGCCTTCGCCGGCCGAGCTGATCAAGATCGACCGCCGCGGCAATCCGATCGGCCGGGCGTCGCTCTCCGCCGCACCCGGGATCCCCGGAGCGACGACGACCGTGCGCCGCGCGGCCTGCGCCGGGGGCGTTCTCGTTCTCGGGGGCGTCGACACCCGGACGGATGAAGCTCGCGGGCAGGTGCGCACCCACTTCGTGCGCCGCTACGGCGCCGGCGGGGAGATCCTGGCGACCTACGCGGCGCGGGAGACGGCGATCGACATGAGCCGGCGCCGCTTCAGCGAGAGCGAGGCGATCGCGCCCTTCACGCTGAGCTTCGCCGTCGGGCCCGACGGCCGGGTCTTCGTCGCCCCCGATCGGGACGCCTACCGGATCGAGGTCTACACGCCCGAGGGCGATCTCGACCGCGTGATCGAGCGCGAGATCAAGCCGACCGCCAGAGGCACGGCCGACTCGGCGCGCGTCGTCGCCCTCTTCGAGGACTGGCTGCGCGACGCCCCGGCGGGGATCCGCTACGACCTCGAGCCGACCGCACCAGTCGTCGCCGGCATGCAGGTGGACTCCCGCGGCCGCCTCTGGGTGCGCCGCAGCGGCATCCCCGGGGAAGGGGCCGGCGGCGGGGACGTGGGGCCGAGGACGGAACCGCACGCGGCGACGGCGGCGGGCGGCGGGAACGCGGGTCCGGGGCCGGCAACGGGCGCGGGTCCGGGAGCAGCGACGGGTGCCGGCCCCGGGGAGGCGAGGGCCGTCTACGACCTCTTCGATCCCGACGGCCGTTTCCGGGAGACGATCGCGCCGGCGACGCCGGAGGGTTCTCCTGTCGAAGGGGACCTCGTCTTCCTCGGCGGCGACCGCGCCGCGAGCCTCGCCCGATCGGCGGCGCTCCTCTGGCTGCGCCTGGGGGGCCGCCCCGAGGGCGCGGTCCCGGGCGAGCGGATCGATCCGCGCGCGCCGCTGCGTCGCGGTGCCTGCTTGCGGATCGAGGAGGC
>VGIY01000319.1 GCA_016867695.1 Candidatus Eiseniibacteriota bacterium
AGGGAGGTGTCCGGGGCGCCAGCAGCCCCGACCCGGACGAAGCGCGCGGGTGCACGTTGTGTACCAGGTGCGAGCGCGCTCCTGGCCCGCGGCGACATCCGCCTGCCGTTCCAGGAGATCGGAGCGCGCATCTGTTCGCCGTGCGCGGCGGGGGGCGGTTCCTCCGGCCCCCGACGTTGCCGCCTGCACTGCCCGCGTTGCGCATCGCGGCCGTCGGCTCGGGTCCGGGACGCTGGCACGCGCCGTGCACCGCCCGAGACGCCAAGATGCTCCAGGGGGCGGCCGAGCGGGTTGCCCGCCCGCGCCGCGCCGGTTCACGCCCGGAAGCGCTCGAGTCCGGCAGCCAGGGAGAGGCCGTGGATACCCCAAGCGTCCTGGGCGGGTTGGAGGGCGATCGCCGGCTCGCTGAGCACGAACTGGCGGTCGGCGATTGGGCCCGCGCTCGCCGTGTCGCCGGCCGCGCGCTCGAGGCCCTCGACGGGTGGCTGCGCAGGACCGAGCCGGAGCTGTGGGGCTGGCTGCGGATCCTCGGCACGCTGGCCGAGATCGAGGTCGACGGGCGACACGCGGCCCAGCTGCCGCTCTGGCCCGACCTCGACGGCGGCCGCGGCGCGTGCAGGACCGGCGAGGGCGACCGGCGCCCGCTGGAGCCGGGCGCGCTCGGGGTCATCACCCGCGACGAGCGCATGCGCGCGGTGCTGGCCTTCCTCGACGCCGTCGCGCCCACCCCGCTGCCCGTGCTTCTCGAGGGCGAGACAGGGTGCGGCAAGGAGGTCGTCGCCCGGGCGATCCACACGCTGAGCGGGCGGCCGGGACGCGGATTCGTCGCCGTCAACTGCGGGGCGATCCCCATCGACCTGCAGGAGAGCGAGCTCTTCGGCCACAGCCGGGGCGCCTACACCGGCGCGCTCACCGACAAGCAGGGGCTCTTCGAAGCGGCGCACGAGGGGACGCTTTTCCTCGACGAGATCGGCGAGATGGACGGACGCTCGCAGGTGAAGCTGCTGCGGGTGCTCGAGACGGGCGAGATCCGCCGCCTCGGGGAGGTGCGCACGCGGACCGTCGACGTGCGCGTCGTCGCCGCCACCAACGCCGACATCGATAGGGGGATCGAGCAGGGGCGCTTCCGCCGCGACCTGCTCTTCCGCCTGGGTGCCGTCCGCGTGCGCCTGCCGCCGCTGCGCGAGCGGCCGGGCGACATCCTGCCGCTGGCGGTCCACTTCCTGCGCAAGGCCGCCGTGCGACTCCCCGCGCTGACCCCCGGCGCCGAGCGCGCCCTGCTGCGCCACGACTGGCCGGGTAACGTGCGCGAGCTGAAGTTCGTGATCGAGCGGGCCGCTGCGCTCTGGCGCCGCAGCGCCTCGGCGCGACTGGGCGAGGAGCTGCTCCTGCTTCACGGTTCGGGCGAGGAGGCGCTGATCCGCGGGGCGCCAGCGAGCGGGCGGACCGCGCCCCGTGGCGCCCAGGACGGGCCGGAAGCGAGGGGCGCCCGCGAGCGGTGCGCAGGCGTCGCGCCTTCCAGGATCGCCGACGCCGAAGGTGCGGGAGCAGGCGGAGGCGAATCCGCGGGGGTGGTGGCCGCTTCCGCTCCGCGGGGCGGGAACCGATGCCCCGCCGCCGGCGCCCCGGGCTTCGCCGCGGGAGGCGACGCCTGCGCCGGGGGCGATGCCGCGTTGCCCGCGGAGGTCCCGGAAGGGGAGTCGCTCGAATCGTTCCTGGAGACGATCGAGAGGCGTCTGATCGGGATCGCCATCGAGCGCAGCGGCGGGAACCGGACGCTGGCCGCGCGTCTGCTCGGCGGTGTGAGCCGGACCACGCTGATCGGCAAGATGCGGCGGCTCGGCGTCGCCGCGTCCGGATCCGGGACCGGTCCCGGATCCGGGTCCTGAGCCGAAGGCCCCTCGGGCTACAGGAACGCCGGGTCCCGGTAGACGCCGAAGACCTCGCGGAAGACGTCGCTCACCTCGCCCAGCGTCACGCCCGCCTTGACCGCGGCGATGATCGGAGGCATCAGGTTCGCGCTCCCGGCCGCGGCCTGGCGCACGGCGTCGAGCGTGTCGCGGGCCGCCGCGGCGTCCCGGTCGGCGCGCACCTCGCGCAGGCGGGCGATCTGGCGCTCCTCGACGGCGTGCTCGATCTTGAGCGTGGGGATCGGGTCCTCGCCCTCCCCCTCGGTGTACTTGTTGATCCCGACGATCACCCGCTCGCCCCGTTCGACCATCTGCTGGAATTCGTAGGCGGAGCGGGCGATCTCCATCTGCGGATAGCCCTGCTGGACCGCGGCGACGATCCCGCCGATCTGATCGATGTGGCGGATGTACTTCCAGGCCGCCTCCTCGATCTGGTCGGTCAGCCTCTCGATGAAGTAGGAGCCCCCGAGCGGATCGGCCACGAGCGGGATGTTGGACTCCTCGGCGATCAGCTGCTGCGTGCGCAGCGCGATCTTCGCCGCCTCCTCGGTCGGCAGCGCATAGGTCTCGTCGAGCGAGTTCGTGTGCAGGGACTGGGTGCCGCCGAGCACCGCGGCCAGGGCCTGCAGCGCCGTGCGGACGACGTTGTTGTAGGGCTGCTGCGCGGTCAGCGACACGCCCGCCGTCTGGGCGTGGGTGCGCAGCCACCAGGAGCGGGGATTCTTGGCCCCGAAGCGCTCGCGCATGATCCGCGCCCACATGCGCCGCGCGGCGCGAAACTTGGCGATCTCCTCGAAGAAGTCGTTGTGCACGTCGAAGAAGTAGGAGAGGCGGGGAGCGAACTCGTCGGGGTGCAGCCCCGCCTCGATCCCCGCCTGCACATAGCCGATGCCGTCGGCCAGGGTGAAGGCCAGCTCCTGGACGGCCGTCGCGCCGGCCTCCCGGATGTGGTAGCCGCTGATCGAGATCGTGTTCCACTCGGGCATGTGCCGCGTGCAGTAGACGAGCATGTCGCGGATGATGCGCATCGAGGGCTCAGGCGGACAGATCCACTCCTTCTGGGCGATGAACTCCTTGAGGATGTCGTTCTGGATCGTGCCGCGCAGCTTCTCGGGCCCCACGCCCTGGCGCTCGGCGACGGCCACGTAGAAGGCCAGCTCGATGATCGCCGTCGCGTTGATCGTCATCGAGGTGCTGACCCGATCGAGCGGGATGCGGTCGAAGAGGATCTCCATGTCGCGCAGCGTCGGGACCGAGACGCCCTCGCGCCCCACCTCGCCGGCGCTGAGCGGATGGTCGGGGTCGTAGCCCATGAGCGTGGGCATGTCGAAGGCGGTCGAGAGCCCGGTCTGGCCATGGTCGAGCAGGTAGTGGAAGCGCCCGTTCGTGTCCTCGGGCGTGCCGAAGCCGGCGAACATGCGCATCGTCCATGGGCGCCCGCGGTACATCGTCGGGTGGATGCCGCGGGTGAAGGGGTAGTCGCCCGGCTTGACGTCCTCGCCGGCGGCGGCAGTGCCCGGCGCGCCCTCGCGGCGGGCGGCGTCGGTGTAGGTGAGCTCGAGCGGGAGGCCCGAGTAGGTGGCCGGCTCGGGGGGGCCGACGCTCCGCGGCGGGCCGACCGCTCCGGGAGTGCGGACCGAGGGACTCGTGGAAGCGCAGCGTGCCATGGTGTCTCTCCGCGTGCCGGCGATGGAGGCTGACCGCCCGGCGCTAGCCGAGCTCCGCCAGGAACTCCCCCTCCAGCGCGGCGACCGCCTCCTCGGTGCGGTCGTGGG
>VGIY01000320.1 GCA_016867695.1 Candidatus Eiseniibacteriota bacterium
AGTCCGCCGGTGCGTGCGTCGAGTGGGTCCACGCGGACGCCACGCGATTCTCGCTCCCGGACAGGTACGATGCCGCCGTCTGTCTCTGCGAGGGGGCCTGCGGACTCCTCGGCCTGGCGGACGATTCGCTGCAGCAGCCGCTCGCCATCCTGGGCAACATCTCGCGCAGCCTGAAGCCGGAGGCCGGGGTGGTGATGACCGTCCTCAACGCGGCGGCCATGATCCGCCGGTACAGCGACGCCGATGTCGCCTCCGGGCGCTTCGATCCGCTGACGCTGGTCGAGTCCTACGACTACCCTCCGCGCGAGGGGCGGCCCCCGGTGCGGGTGCGCGAGCGGGCATTCGTGGGAACAGAGCTCGTTCTGCTCTGTCGTCTGGCCGGGTTGACCGTGCTCCACCTCTGGGGCGGGACGGCGGGTAACTGGGGGAGGCGGCCCCTCGCCCTGGACGAGATGGAGATCATGGTCGTGGCGCGGAAGACCTCGGAGCCGCTCGCGGCAGACTCCGCGTGAGAGCGGGCCCGGGTCCCGCCGCGCGGGCGGCGGTGCCGCGGGATAGGCCTCGGTCAGGACGCCTCCGGGAGGAGCCATGAAGGCGGCGATCCGGATCCTCGGGTTGGCAGGGTGGCTGGCCCTTTCGTTCGCCGCCGGCTGGATCGGCTCGCGCTACGTGCCGGGCGCCTGGTATGCCGCGCTCCACAAGCCCGCCTGGAACCCGCCCGACGCCGTTTTCGCCCCGGTCTGGACGCTCCTCTATGCGCTCATGGCTGTCTCCGCGTGGACCGTCTGGCAGCGCGCGGGCTTCAGCGGCGCCGGCCCGGCGCTGGCTCTGTTCGTCGTTCAGCTGGCCCTCAACGCGCTGTGGTCGTACCTGTTCTTCGGACTTCATCGAATCGACCTGGCGCTGGTCGAGATCCTCGTCCTGTGGCTCGCGATCCTGGCCCTGACGGCGCTCTTCTGGCGCCACGACCGGCGCGCGGGGGCGCTGCTGTTGCCCTATCTCGCCTGGGTCGGATTCGCGGCTTGCCTGAACTTCGCCCTGTGGCGGCTGAATCGAGGGCCCGCCGTCTAGCCGTGCCGCGGCGCGGTCATGCCCGACCGGCAGCCGGGGGCGTACCGGCTCAGGAGGCGATGAAGGGGCCGGCAGCAGGAAGGGGCCAACTCACTGCCGGCGGAGGCGTTGCCCGGGGCTGCCCGGAGCCGTCGGTTCACGATCTACTTCATCAGCAACAGGCTGATGGCCATGACCAGCATGCCGGCGACCAGTCCCAGAAGGCTGTCGTGCCCCTTGCCGTAGGCGCGGCTCGTGGGCAGCAGCTCGTCGAGACTGATGTACACCATGATGCCGGCCACGCCGCCAAAGAGCACTCCCATGACTTCGGGGGGAACGACCCCGGTCTGGCCGCCGACGAAGAACCGGATCGCGGCGTAGCCGATGATGGCGCCGACGGGCTCCGCCAACCCGCTCAGGGCCGAGTAGAGGAAGGCCTTCTTGCGGCTGCCGGTGGCGTAGAAGATGGGCACGGAGACGCTGATCCCTTCCGGGATGTTGTGCAGGGCGATGGCGATGGCGATGGCCACGCCGAGGCTCGGGTCCTGGAGCGCCGCGAGGAAGGTGGCCAGTCCTTCCGGGAAGTTGTGAATCCCGATGGCCAGAGCCGTGAACAGCCCCAGGCGCAGCAGCCGGCGGTGCGCGCGCTGGTCGTGCAGGTGCGCGGACCCCGCCTCCGACTGCGACACGGCCCCGAAGTCGAGCGCGGGCGCGGATGAGCCGCGCAATGGCAGCGTCTCCGCTTCCGAGTGGACTTCGTGCGGATTCTCGGCGGCCGGGATCAGGTGGTCGATCAGCCCGATCAGCAGCATCCCTCCGAAGAAGGAACCCGCGTTGACCCAGTGTGCGCCTGGTTCGCCGAAGCGCTCCAGCAGCGACTCGGCGCCCTTGAAGAGGATCTCGACGAAGGACACGTACAGCATCACGCCGGCGGAGAATCCCGTGGCCACCGACAAGAAGCGGTAGTTCGTTCTCTTCGCCGTGAACGCGATGACGCTTCCGATCGCCGTCGCCATCCCCGCGAACAGCGTCAGTCCAAGAGCGACCCATACCCCGTTCATGCAGGTGTTCTCCCATGGCCCGCCGCCGACTGGCTCTCAGGGAACGATCGGCCGTCCCGTCTCGGGCTCGTCCATCCCCTCGCGCCAGTAGTGGTAGACGATCTCCTCGCCCAGATCTCCGGAGGCGGCCACGCACGGCTCCCCGCGGCGATCGAGGGCGTGGATCGCCAGCGCGCCCTGCAGTCCACCATTCAGCCGGCGCAGGTCGCGCAGCGCCTCGGCGCAGGCCTCCCGGACGGTCGCGCCCTTCTGCATGTACAGGACGACCGCGCGCGCCGTGCCGGCGCGGATCGCCATCTCCCCGGTGTGCGTGCAGCCGCAGGCCCCGTGGCGCCGATCGGCGTACAGCCCCGCCCCGACGACCGCCGAGTCGCCAAGGCGGCCGGGATACTTGCGCGACCAGCCGGAGCTGCTCGCGCCGGCGGCCAGGTTGCCTTCGCGGTCGATCGCCAGGTAGACGGTCGTGCCGCGCGAGCGCACCTGCTCGCAGGCGAGCCGGGCGTATTCCGCGAGCGGCACCGCGGGCCAGGCGGCGCGATGCGCTGCGGCGGCGTGACGCGCAATCCAGGCGGCGTGGCGAGCGGCCGCCTCGGGAGTGAGCAGTGAGTCGCCCTCGGCACCGATCTCCGAGGCGAACCGCGCGGCGCCCTCGCCGGCCAGGAAGACGTGGGGGAGCCGCTCCATCACCTGCCGGGCGACGGAGATCGCGTGCCGATAGCCGCGCAGCGCGCCGACGGCTCCCGCCTGCAGCGTCTCGCCGTCCATGATGGCCGCGTCGCACTCCACTTCGCCGAGCAGATTGGGATCGCCTCCCCGGCCGACGGAGCGCACCGCGGGATCGGCCTCGACCAGGCGGATGCCCGCCTCCACCGCGTCGAGCGCACGGCCGCCGGCGCGGAGCCGCTCGCGGGCCGCGGCCGCGCCGCAGCGTCCCTCGCCGTTGATTAGGAGGACGAGGCCGGCCCCGGCCGCTCCCTCGGGATCGTTCATCCCCGGATCCGCTCCGCCAGCTCCGCCTCGATCGAGCGGCATCGATCCTCCGCGTACCACCGGTGCAGGCGGAGCAGGATCTCCTCCTTGGGCGCCCCCCGCTCCTTCTCGCGGGCGACGAGCTCGCTCGCCGCGCGCGGGCGAGGGCCCCAGGTGAAGAGCTCCTCGCCCCGGGCGCCGAAGGCGATCAGCTTGGGGATCCCTCGCCCCCCGCCGGTCAGGTACTCGTCCATGATGTCGAGGTTCTCGTCGCGGGAGAGGATGCGCAGGTCGATCCGCGGATCGAGCGCGGCCAGGGCGGCGATGCAGGGGAGCGACTGGGCCGAGTCGCCGCACCAGATCTCGGTCAGCGCCAGCCAGAGCTGCGCCTCCCGCAGCGCGGCGACCGCGTCGCGGATGTCGGCGCCGGGCGCGTAGGTCCTGCCGATGCGCCTGGTCCGCTGCAGGTTGAGCGTCACGTAGCCGGCGCGGTCCGTCCCGGCGGCGGGCGGATCGGCGGCGGGCGGATCGGCGGCGGCCCCGGCGCCCCCCGGGCCGGCGGAGATCCCCGCACGGCCCGGGCCGGCAGCGGCCG
>VGIY01000321.1 GCA_016867695.1 Candidatus Eiseniibacteriota bacterium
CTCGGGCAGGCTGAAGACGATGCTCGTGCCCGGATTCAGCGGGTTGGGGTAGTTCTGGCAGAGGACGACGCTCGTCGCCGCCCCCTCGCCGAGGGAGACGATCTCGCTCGTGCCCCGGGCGAGGACGCGGTCCTCCCAGTCGCGCAGGTCGTAGGCGCAGGCGAGCCCCTCCGCGGACGGACCCGCCGCCCGGAAGGTGAGCAGCGCCAGCGTCCCGTCGCCGGTCACGCCGGGCTGATCCGGGTGCAGGCGGGTGACGCAGATCTCGCAGAGGCCCTCGCGCTCCATGGTATTGAGGAGCACCGCGGCGCCGTTGCCCGCGAGCAGCTCGCCCCGCTCGACACCCGTGAGGATGAACTCCTGGGGGTCGTAGGCAACGCGCACCATCGCTCCGGTCAGCGCCCTCGCGCCGTTCACTTCCACCGCCACGGTCATCGTCTGACCCGGCAGCGGAGCGGCCAGCGAGGCGGTGAACTCGACCTGCGCGCCCCCCTCGACCGCGGGGCCGAGCGGACTGAAGGCGTTCAGCGCCAGTCCATCGGTCGCCGTCGGCATGCTGTAGCCGTTGCCCGTGAACCAGGACCAGTTCGTGGTGAAGGCGAGCACGTCGCCGATGTCGTACTTGCCGTCGGGCGCCGGCGTCAGATACGGAGCGCTGCCGGTCACCGGACCGATGTCGGCGATCGGGTCGCGCACGTTGTTGACGCCGTTCCAGCCGCGGGTGAAGGCCATCTGGTCGGCGAAGGTCATGTAGCCGTCGGGGCGCGGCTGGAGATAGGGGGCCACCGAGTCGGCGCCGGTGGTCGCGTGGGCGATGTCGCCGACGTAGGCCACGTAGGCGTCGAGGCCGCGCGTCACCCAGCCCTCGGGCTGGGCGCCGTTCTTGTCGGTGATCGTGCTGCTGCCGGCGGTGAGGGCCACCTGCCCGCTGCGGACACGCTGCGTGGCGTTCAGGGCGTTGGCCCGCGGGCGCACGGTCACGTAGGCCATCTCCGAAGCGCCGCTGCCGGTCAGGCCGAGCGGGGCGCCGAGCACCGAGGTCATCACCGAGTAGGTGCCGGCAGTGTTGTCGTAGGTCGCGTTCCAGACGTGCTGGAGGTAGCCCGTGCCCTCCCAGCCGGGACCCGGGGCGATGCTGACGATCTCCAGGTAGTCGGCGGGGAAGGTGCCGACGAAGGCGGCGCCGACCACGCTGTCCGGGTAGGTCAGCTCGAGCGTGAAGGTCTTGTCCTGGTTCGGGGCGATCAGCAGCGTCGGGTCGCCGTCGGCCTTGTCGCGCACGCGCAGCGAGGTGGTCAGTCCGCTGTCGATGCGCAGCAGCTGCCCCGCGCCCGCGGCGTCGCTGGCCAGCAGGTTCCCCGAGGCGTCCAGCAGGCGCGCCTGGAGGTAGTAGGAGCCGTCGGCCGGCGTGCCGTTCGGGCTGGACGAGAAGGCCCAGCGGATCGTTCCCAGATCCGTGCCCTTGCTTCCCGCCGGGAAGCAGAGGCGCGATGTCGCTTCGCTCCAGGTCGCCTGGGAGCCGAAGTAGAAGTCGACGTAGGCGCCCGCGGGGGCGTTGGCGACGGTGTAGGTGAGCGGATAGCCGCCCGTCGGCGGGAAGCTGTTCGGCAGGGCGCTCGCGCCGGTGAAGGCCAGGGCGATCGAAGCCGTCGGCGCGAGCACGTACTTGGTGACGACGTCGCGCTCGCCGTCGGCGACGTAGATCTCCATCTCGCTGCCGTCGCGGACGAGATCGAGGCCGTCGATGCTGGCGAAGGAGCCCAGGATGGAGCCGCTGCCGCCGATGGCAGCCTCGTAGTCGGGGGGCGTAGTCCCCGTGGAGAAGAAGGCCGTGTCCTTGTAGACGAGCACGCGGTTGGAGGCGTCGGCGACGGCGATGTAGTAGGAGGTGCCGTTGGTGGCGACGTCGACTCGCCGCGGGCCGTTCAGGAGATCGTCGGGCGTCGTCGCCGACCGCCAGGAGCAGACGTACTCCATGCGCGGCGGGATGCCCAGGGAGGCGCTCTCGGGATGGAAGAGGAACTTCTGGATGCGGTTGTTGCCGGTGTCGGCCACGTAGACGACGAAGCAGCCGAGCCCGGCGTTCCAGATCGCGCAGACGTCGCGCGGCGAGGAGAACTGCCCGGCTCCCGAGCCGGTCGTGCCGTAGCGCAGGACGTCGGGCGTCGTCGCGTAGGTCATCGAGAACTCGGTCGCGGCTGGCGGCAGGGCGCCGCGCAGGCCGTCGCCGAAGAGGATGACCCCCTCGTACCAGTCGAGCTGATAGACGTTGTCGGCGGGGCCCGCGGTGGCCAGGTCGTCGATGCGCGTCCAGACGACCGGCGCGCCGTCCGGATCGGCGGTGATCGTCTCCAGCGAACCCTGCTTGATCGGCCGGGCGAGCGTTCCCGTCTTCCAGTTGGGCGGAACGCTGGCCGGGGTGGTGAAGTAGTAGTCCTCGTCCTGGACGGCCCCGACGGTGCCGGCGCCGCTCGGCTGCGCGCCGCAGGTGTGGGCGTCGCCGGGCAGATCGTCCCCGGTGGTCGCTCCGAAGTCGCCGACGCCGATGACCTTGATGCGGTCGTTGCCCCGGTCGCAGACGAAGGCGTAGCGGCTGGGCACGGCGCGCCGCGTGGCGAAGAGGGCCGTCGCGTCGTCGGCGACCGCGGTGTCGAAGTCGACCCCCAGGCCCGGAATCACGTAGCAGGTGTTGCTGCCGGTGACGAAGTGGGTCTTCGCCGCGCCGTCGACGAGCTTGCGGCCCGTGGTCAAGTCGGTGATCGTCACGGCGGCGCCGGACATGGTGATCGAGTAGGTGTGCCCGGTGACCTGGTTGGCGTCG
The DNA here is from genome assembly GCA_016867695.1 of Candidatus Eiseniibacteriota bacterium. Taxonomy (GTDB): domain Bacteria; phylum Eisenbacteria; class RBG-16-71-46; order CAIMUX01; family WJJG01; genus VGIY01. The sequence goes on from VGIY01000321.1 coordinate 2,822, forward strand.
ACGACGGCGGCCGTCGTGAAGTGGGGGATCGAGGCGACGGCCGTGTAGGTCGGCTGCGTGTACGCGTCGGTGGCCGTGCGCGCCACATGGACGGCGCTCGGCTGGTAGAGGAGGTCGTCGTAGGCCTCGAGGAAGGCCTCGACGCCGCCCCCCTGCGTCACCGTGTAGACCATCAGCGCCTCGTTCTGGCCGGCGCTGTTGTCGGCCGCGTCGATGAGCCACAGCTCGTCGGTGGTCGCCGTCGACTGGTTGGTGATCGTGAAGACGTCGCGCAGGTCCTGGAAGGACTTGGCCACCGGCGCGCTCTGGTCGATGAGCACGGGGCTCACCGTCGCCCCGGCGCTGTTGCCCTGGTCGACGTCGCCGAGGCCGAAGGCGGCGGTGCCGCCGCCGCGGTAGTCGGAGAGGCAGTAGACCAGCTCCCAGAGGTCGGTCTGGCGCAGCGCCCCGGTCGGGACGAGCAGTTCGGGGGCGTTCGCGGCGTCGGCGTACTGGATCGTGTAGACCTTGTCGGAGCTCCCGTAGATCGACACGTCGGCCACGCGGGTCCAGGACTCGCCGTTGACCTTGAAGACATCCGAGCCGGGGATGACCCAGCGATCGGCGCTCGCCTGCCACTCGGCCAGGTTGATGCCCTGGTCGTCCCAGTGCTTGGCCGCGGTGCGCGGATCGGTCCAGGCGACGCCGGCCGTGCCGTTGGAGAGCCTGGCGATGTCGATGTTGGTCTCGTAGCCGAGGATCCGGCGGTTGCCGCTGTCGAGGACGTAGTTCATCGCCCGCCCGTCGGCGGCGATGCTGACGGCGACGCCGTAGACGTTCTCGA
>VGIY01000322.1 GCA_016867695.1 Candidatus Eiseniibacteriota bacterium
GTCCACGGCTACGGCCTGGGGGCGGGCACGCTGGCCAGCCGGCTCGAGATCCTCTTCGACGACGGACGACGGCTGGCGCGCGAGGATCTTCTGCGCACGCTCAGCCCCGGTCAGGCCGTCGGGGAGGCGCTGTCGCCGGTCTCCTACGTGTCGGCTTCCGACTTCGCCCCCTTCGCCGTGCGCGCCGTGTCGATCGACCTGACGCTCGACCCCGACATCCGCGCCGCCGAGGTCCTGGAGGTGCAGACGGAGAGCTCGGTCCGTCCCGGAGGCACGGTCGAGGCGCGCATTCGCCTGCGCCACCACCGCGGGGCCGAGGAGGTGCTGCGCGTGCGCCTGCCCGTTCCGGAGGCGTTCTTCGAGGACGAACTGGTCGTCATGGCGGGCTCGCCGCTCGCCTTTTACAACTGGGATCGCGAGCGCGCCCCGGGCAAGTACGTCCCCCGCTCATTCGACCACCTGCTGGAGCTCCTGGCCGACTATCCCTCCGACGAGATGCTGATCGTGCGGCTGTTCGGTCCGGCTCGCGGCGCCGTGCACCGGGATCGCGAACTGAGCGCGTTGCCGCTCTCGAAGTGGGGGGCGATGACGGAGGCGCGAGGGGGCGGCATCCTCGCCGTGGCCGGGATGACGGTGGCCGAGGTCCGCGTGCCGACCGGCGAGGTGGTCGCCGGCGGGGCTTTCACGACCGTGGCGGTCAAGCCGTAGCGGCGCCCGGAGCCGCGAGAGGGAGGCGAGGGAGCATGCGTGGGTCGAGGCGGGTGCGCGCGTGGCGGGCGGGGCTGGCGCTGCTCGGCGCCGCCCTGCTCCCCGCTGCGGCGCAGGCGGCGCTGACGCGCGAGCTGAGCACGCCGCGCGCAGCCGATCTGCTGCCGGGAGAGCAGGAGGGTGTGGCGATCACGAGCGACGGCGCCCTGGCGCTCGCCCCGGCGGCGCGCCGGTTCCTGCCCGGGGAGACCGCCTACGTCTGGTCGCTGCTGCCCGACGGCCGCGGGGGCGTCTACGCCGGCACCGGCAGCGACGGCCGCGTCTACCACCTCTCGCCGGAGGGGGCGGTCACGCTAGCCGGCGAGACGCTCGAGTACGAGCTCTTCGCCATCGCGGCGGCCGGCGACGGGACGATCTACTGCGCCGGAGCGCCCAACGGCACGATCCTGCGCCGCCGCCCCGGCGGCCGGTTCGAGACGCTCGTCGATCTCCCCCAGGGCGTCGTCTGGGACCTGCTGGTCACGCCGCAGGGCGAACTCCTGGCCTCGAGCGGAGACGAAGGGGAGATCCTGCGCGTCGCCGCCGACGGGGGCGTGACGCCGCTGGCGCGGGTTCCCGACACGCACGCCTCCGCCCTCGCCTGGTGGAACGGCCGCATCGTCTGCGGCACGGACAGCCGGGGCCTGCTCGTGGCGCTCGATCCGCGCAGCGGGCGCCTGGAGGTGCTCTACGACACGTCTCAAGAGGAGGTCGTGGCGCTGCTGCCGCTCGGCGACCGGCTGCTCTTCGCGGCCAACGGTTCCGGCGACACCGCCCTCGCCTCGCGCGCGGCCAGCGACGGCACGCTGCCGGTGATCGAGGTGCGGCCGCCGGAGGAGAACGCGCGGGGCTTCCTCTATGAGCTGCGGGCGAACGGCCTGGTCCGCCAGGTCTGGCGGAGCCCGGAGAAGCGCATCTTCAGCCTGGCCCGCGCGCCGGACGGGACGGTGCTCGTCGGCACGGGCGATCAGGGGCGGCTCTTCGCCCTCGACGAGCGGTGGCAGGCCGCGCGCCTCGCCGACCTGGAGGAGGGGGATCTGCTGTCCCTGGCCGTGGAGGGGCGCCGGGTCTTTGTGGGGACGGGCAACAGCGGGGCCGTCTACATCCTCGACTGGGACCGCGCGCGGGAGGGCACCTACACGGCGCCGGTGGCCGACTGCGGCACGCCTGCGCAGTGGGGCGAGCCCCGCTGGACGGCGACCGGCGCCGGGCGCGTGGCCCTGGAGACGCGCAGCGGCCAGACCAGCGAGCCGGACGAGACCTGGAGCGCCTGGGTCGGCCTCTCCGCCGGGCGCGTGGCCAGCGCGAGCGCCCGCTTCCTGCAGTGGCGCGCGCGGCTGAGCGGCGAGGCGTCGAGCGCCCTGCGCGTCTCGGGGGTCACGATTCCCTATCGGGGCCCGAACCAGCCACCCGTGGTGCAGCGCCTCGATGTCTCGCCGGGCGCGGCGAGCTTTTTCGAGGCTGCGGGCTCCGGCGGCGGCCCGCTGCGCCAGGAGCTGCCGGGAGGCGTGCGCGTCGAGTACAGCGCCAGCGGCGGAAGCGGGGCCGCGCAGCCCGTGCGCCGCGACGGGATCTGGACGAGGACGCTGCGCACGGCAAGCTGGTCGGCGAGCGACCCCGACGGCGACCCGCTGCGCTTCGACCTCCACCTGGGCTTCCTGGGCGAGGAGACCTTCCATCCCCTGAAGCTCGACTTCGAGGGCGAGGCCTGGACCTGGGAGGCGGCGGCCTGGCCCGACGGATGGTACCGGCTGAAGCTGATCGCCAGCGACGCGCGGGGCAATGTCCCCGGAGAGGAACTGATCGCCGAGGCGCTCAGCGTCCCCTTCCAGATCGACAACACGCCGCCCCGCTTCCTGGACCTGCGCATCGAGAAGGATGGGGAGTCGCTGCGGCTCTCGGGCGCGGTGGAGGACGAGGCGAGCCCGATCGTCTCGCTCGAGATCTCCATCGACGGAGAGGGCTGGCGCCCGGTGTTGCCGGAGGACGGCATCCTCGACAGCCGGCGGGAGGCGTTCTCGGTGCCGCTCTGGGCGTCCTCCGACGGGCGCAAGCCCGCGGCCGTGGGCGTGCGCGCGGCCGACGAGGTGGGGCACGTAGCCGTTTCCAGGCTGCGCGTGCCCTCCTAGGACAAGGCCGCGAGGGAGGCTGGCAGGATGGGACTGAGCGTCATCACGGGGGCCGCGAGGGGAGCCGTGGCCCGGTTCGCGAGGGGGCTCGCGGCCAGCGTCGGGAAGGGGCTCGGGGCCAGGCTGGCGCTTGCTGGTCTGTGCGTCTGCGCCGCCGCGCCCGCCGTCGTCGCCGTGGCCCAGCCCGGCTCGGGCGACGGATCGATCGAGGGAGCGGAGGCCCTGCGCGCCTATCACGCCGCGCGCATCGAGGAGGCGCGCGAGGAGGCGCGCCGCCAGGGCGGGCACTGGACGCCCGGATGGACCTCGCTGACCGAGCGCACGCCCGAGGAACTCGAGGCGCTGCGCTCGTGGCGGCCGCCGGCCGCCTGGCTGCGGCGCTGGCAGGGCGACGGGCCGCCGGCGCGCGTGCGCGCCGACCTGCCCTCCGCATTCAACTGGTTCGCGCAGGGGTCGATGACGCCGGTCAAGAACCAGCAGGGCTGCGGCAGCTGCTGGGACTTCTCCGCCGTCGCCGCCCTCGAGGCGGTGATCAAGATCGAGACGGGCGTCGAGCACGACCTCTCCGAGCAGCAGGTCCTCTCCTGCGCGACCTACGGCTGGGGCTGCTCCGGGGGCTGGCCGGACATCGCCTGGACGCACTTGCGCGAGTCGGGAGCGATCGGCGAGGCCTGCTTCCCCTACCAGGCGAGCGACGCCGTGCCCTGCGCCGAGGCGGGCTGCCCTCGTCTGGGCGCGGTGAGCAGCTGGG
>VGIY01000323.1 GCA_016867695.1 Candidatus Eiseniibacteriota bacterium
GCCCTTCAACCGACAACTGAAGCGCCCCGCGGTCGAGTAGCCGCCGCGGGGGAAAGGGAGCGGCCGATGATGCGGGCGAGTGTGTGGATCCCGGCGCTGGGCGCGGCGCTGCTGCTCGGGTCGGCCGTGCCGCCTCGGGCCGCGGCGGCCACGGGGCTGGCGTTCCTGAAGAACGGCGTGGATGCGCGCGCCGTGACGCTGGGGCACGCCGTGACGGCGCTCGTGGACGACGCCTCGGCCAGCTACTGGAACCCGGCCGGGCTGGCGGCGATGCGCCGCCCGCAGCTGCTGCTCTCCCACGTCGAGAGCTTCGGCGACCTCCGGCACGAGTACGCCTCCGTCACCCAGCCGCTCAAGGGCTCGACGACCGTCGGGCTGGCCTTCAACGGCATCTGGACGGACAACATGGAGGGGTACGACGAAGCCGGCAACCCGACGGGGGCGTTCGGCTACTCGGCCTACGACGCGCTCCTGGCGGCGGGAACGGCGGGTCCGTGGGGGACGCGGCTCGGCGCCAGCTTTCACTACCTCAATGAGGCCATCGGCAGCTACTCGGCCAGCGGCTGGGCGGTCGACCTGGGCTGCCAGTGGACCTGGACGCGATCCTCGCCGTTCCAGTTCGGCTTCGCCGTGCGGCACCTGGGGCCGGCCATGTCGTTCATCGCCGAGTCGTTCGATCTGCCGCTCACGATCCAGGGAGGCATCGCCTGGCAGAAGGGCTTCTCGAGCCTGGGCAGCGCGCTGACGGTGGCGGCCGAGCTGCGCCACATCCGCGATCAGGGGATGGGGCTCTTGCTGGGGGGGGAGTACCTCTACCGCAACCTGCTCAGCTTCGGCGCCGGCTACCTGGGCGGCGAGGACAGCCGCGGCGCCAGCCTCGGCATGGGGATCCACCACGGCGCGCTGGCGCTCCACTACGGCTACGTGCCCGTTTCCCAGGAGGAGATGGGCGACGACGAGCACCGGCTCTCGTTGCGGATCGACCTCTAGGTCGCTCCCCGCCGCAAGGGTCCGGGAACGGGGGGCAGCGGGGGCGCGGGGCGCCGCTGCGCGGGGCCGACGGCTCGACCGGCGGCGCGGGGCGCGGCGGTCGCTTCGGCCGGCCGGCTCAGGGCTCCATTCCCTCGGGCCAGGCCTTCGGCGGGATCATGGCCGCCGGACCTTCCGGGCCGTACCGGCGCAGGGTGAACCGGCCCTCGGCCAGCTCGACGAAGGTGAAGGCCTCGATCCAGTCGCCGATCAGCAGGCAGTCGCGGCCGCGCGCGTCGCGCAGGTGCAGCGGATCGTGGATGTGGCCAAGGATGACCGCGTCGTGCCCGCGGGCGAACTCGGGCGCCGCCACGTGGCGGGACATGCGCCGGAGATGGAACTCGCGGGGTTTCGTGTGCCGCCGGCTCGTCGCCGAGACCCGCCGGGCCAGGGCGATCCCGATGTCGGGGTGGATCGTCCGGTAGAGGGCGATCGCCAGCGGGTTGCGCAGCACGGCCTTGAGGAGACGATAGCCCGCGTCTCCCGGGCCGAGGCCGTCGCCGTGGGCCAGGAAGATGCGGCGGCCCTGATGGGAGACGCTGATCGGCCGCTGATGGACGGTGAGGCCGACCTCGCGCTCCAGCGTCGTGCCGCACCAGAAGTCGTGATTGCCGCCAAGGTAGGTGACCGGCGTGCCCTGATCGATCAGCCCGGCGAGCGCGTGCAGGGTTCGGAAGTGCCCCTTCGGAGCGGCGTGGCGGTACTCGAACCAAAAGTCGAAGAGGTCGCCGAGGACATAGAGCCGTGCGGCGCGGCCCTGCAGCTCGGCGAGGAAGCGGACGAGAAGCGCCTCCCGCCCCTCGGGATCGGGGTCGCTGCCCAGGTGAGCGTCACTGATCCAGTAGACGGGTCCGTCTTCGGTTCGCACGGGGCGGAGTGTAGCAGAGAGGCGAGGATCGGCAAGGCGGCTGCGGCCGCGGGGAGGATCCCGATGGAGGAGAGTCTGGGGGCGCGCCTGCTCAGGCACCTGAAGGAGGTCGGCGAACTGGCCGGGATCAAGACCGAGGAGTACGCCCGGGTCGGCAGGAAGCGGTTCGAGGCGCTCGGTCTGGAGCGTGAGTCGGCCAAGGAGAAGAGGTCTCTGGGCGAGCGGGTCTTCGAGCTTGCCGAGCGGGCCGGAGAGGGCGATGTCCTCGGCGACGTGACCGTTCAGGCCCTGATCGAGCGGATCCGCAAGCTCAACGCCGAGATGGCGTCGTGCGAGCAGGAGATCGAGGTGCTCAGTCGCACGGCGGCCGAGCGAGCCCGCGACGTCCGCGCGCGCTACCGGGCCGAGTCGGAGGCGGAGGGCTCGGCCGGGACCGGCGGCGGGGCAGCCGCGAGGGCCGAGGCCGGGAAAGACGGCCATCCCGATGGGAAGTCCGACTGACGACGGGCCGGGTGGGGGGCGGGGAGCGAGACTCGGCCGCCCTGCCCGCCGAGATCGGCGCTTGACGGCCCCGGGGTCGTCTGCTAGGGTGCCGACATCCAGGGCCTCCCGGGTCCATCTCGATGTAACTCAATTCTTTGCAGCACATTAGGCAATGAGGACGGCTTGATGGCGGGACGGCAGGTCAATGTGTTCTGGGTTCCGGAGGGGGGCGACCGGGTCCGTCAGTTCCGCCTCGCGGTCTGGCCGTTGTACGTCTTCGGGGGCCTGGGGGCCCTCATCCTCCTCATGCTGATCGGCGCGGGGGCCGCCTACCTGAGCGTCTCCCAGACCAAGGTCGAGAATCGCCTGCTCGCCGCCGAGAACGACGCCTTGCGCGGCGAGCTCGTCGCCCTGGGCGCCGAGACGAGCAGGCTCGATCAGGCCGTCCGTTCCCAGGTGCAACTGGCCAACGAAGCCCGCCTGCTGGCGGGCCTGCCCCCTTACAGCGAGGCGATCGCCCTGCAGGGCGTGGGCGGCTCCCCGCAGGTGGGCGCGACCCACGCCCAGCAGGATCTCACGCCCGGAGTGCGCAGGACGGTCGGGATCTACTACGAGAGGCTCGATCACCTGTCACGGAGGCTGGACTTCCAGGAAGAGAGCTTCCTCGAGGTCAAAGAGTCGGTCGCCGCGAATCGGGAGCGGCTGGAGCACCTTCCGACTATCAACCCCGTGGTCGGGCCCTACTTCGTCAGCAGCGGCTTCGGCACGCGCACCGATCCCTTCACCGGCCGTCCGAGCCGGCACAGCGGCATCGATCTGCGCGCCCCGCTGGGCACGCCGTTCCGCGCCACGGCGGCGGGCCGGGTCACCTATGTCGGCTTCAACGGCGACTTCGGCCTGTCCGTCGAGATCGATCACGGCTTCGGCCTCTCGACCTACTACGCCCATGCCAACGATGTCAACGTGCGCAGGGGCCAGGCGGTCAGCCGGGGCGACATCATCGGCCACGTCGGCCACTCCGGCCGGACCACCGGCAATCATCTCCACTACGAAGTCCGCAAGGGCGGAGCGCCGGTCAACCCCCGGCAGTACATTCTGCAGGGGGACCACTTCCTCGATTGAGGCCGGTTCCGCGGAAGAGGGGCGGTGCAGGCCATCAGCGCGTGCCTTCTCGGCGTCTCCTGCCGCTACGACGGGCGAAGCCTCTCCCCCGAGCAGTGCCTGTCCGCGACCGGCTCCTG
>VGIY01000324.1 GCA_016867695.1 Candidatus Eiseniibacteriota bacterium
GGTCGAGGCGGGCGCCGGTGCGCTCGAACTCGTCCCACATGTTGAGCGCCACGACGACGTCGACGCCGATCTCGAGGAGCTGCACGGTGAGCTGCAGGTGGCGGCCGAGGTTGGCGGCGTCGACGACGTTGACCACGACGTCGGGCCGCTCGCGAAGGATGAACTCGCGGGCGATCTTCTCCTCGAGCGAGAAGGCGTTGAGCGAGTAGGTCCCCGGCAGATCGACGATCTCGATCTGGTACTCGCCCTGGCGCAGGTGGCCCGACTTGCGCTCGACGGTGACGCCGGGCCAGTTGCCGACCTGCTGGTGGAGACCGGTGAGGAGGTTGAAGATCGAGGTCTTGCCGGAGTTGGGATTCCCGGCCAGGGCCACGCGCAGCGTGCGGGCGGGCGGCGCCGTCATCGCCCGCCTCCGCCGCCTTCACCACCGCCTTCCCCGCCACCTGGCCCGCCGCCTTGCCCGCCGCCTTGCCCGCCACCTTGCCCGCCGCCTTGGCCGCCGCCTTGGCCGCCGCCGCCGCAGCAGCAGCCGCGGGCGCCACCCCCGGCGGCCCGGCCGCGGCAGCCCGCGCCGGCCCCCCGGCGAGCGCCATGACCGGCACCGCCGCCGTGGCGGTGCCGGCCCCAGCCGCGGCCCGGCAGGCGGGCGGAGAGATCGCGCAGGAACGCGACGGCCCCGGCGCCTCCCCCGCGCCGCACGGCGTCCCGGGGAAGAGCGTCCACAGGGCCGACCTGGATCAGGCCCGCTTCCTGGCGGCGCAGCCCCACATGCACACCCTGCACGCAGTACTCGAGCGGATCGCTGAAGGGCGACGCCTTGACGACGCGCACGTGCGTGCCTTCCACGAAGCCGAGGTCGCGCAGGCGCGCCTGGATGCCCGGCGCGCCGCCGACGGCGAGGATGCTCCCCCCCTCGCCCGGCGCGAGATCGGCGAGCGTGGGCGGTCCCTGGGCCGCGCCGCGGAAGTGCCGTCTCATCGCCCCTCCTCCGCGCCGCGGAAGTGTCGTCTCATCGCCCCTCCCCCGCGCCGCGACGGTGCCGTCTCATCGCCCCTCCCCCGCGCCGCGCAATCTGCCCGCCCACGCCCTCCAGGCGAAGGGCCTTCGCCCGCGACCGGCGGCGCGTGCCTCGGCGCTGCGCCAGCGGCACCCGGGCGGCCCGCCCCCGAGCGGGCAACGGTCCAGGTAGTCGACGAAGGCGGCAAGCCGTTCCAGCGTCTCCGGGGCGAGGTGGTGCTCGAGGCCGCAGGCATCGCGCGCGGCGATCGCCTCGGGCACGCCGAGGGTGTCGCTCAGGAAGCGCTGCAGGAAGGCGTGGCGCGCCGCGATGCGCCGTCCGCGGGCCGCCCCCGCGCGGGTCAGCTGGGCGTTCTCGCCGGCCGCATAGCGGAGGTACCCCCGCTCGGCCAGCCGGTGCAGCGCGGTGACCACCGTCGGCATGCGCACCGCCTTCGCCCGGGCGATGTCGCTCACGCGCACCGTCGCGCTCGGCCGCGAGAGCAGGAAGACGATCTCGAGGTAGTCCTCGAGCGTCTCGCTGAGCGGCTCCTGTCGGGCCGGCGCGGCGCGCGCGCTGCGTGTCGGCATGCGTCCTCCATGAGGGGCCCCGCGGCGGCCCCGTCGTTAGACAAGGCTAACAACTCTAGCCGCCTTTCGGCTCCGGGGCAAGCCCCCACGAACCCGGTCGGCGGCGGAGGGGGAGTGCTCGACCCAAGTGTCGAGCGAAGGCTTCCCCGCGGCCGGGAAGCGGGATAGGCTCCCGGCGGCACGGCAGGCGGGGCAGGCGGCTTCGGCGCCGGCGGCATGGCAGGCGGGACAGGCGGCGCCGGCGGCGCCGGCGGCACGGCAGACGGGACAGGCGGCGGCCGGCCCGGCCGCACGGGCGATGGCGCCCCGGCGTGAGAGCCGGACGGACGTCCTTCGAGGAGTCACGCGCTTGCAGATCGATCGGGGAAATCGGCCGGACGACCTCGGACGGCGCTGGCCCTGGGTGCTGCTCGCAGCCGTCGTGGTCGCGCTCCTCGTCGGCGGGTCTATCTGGCTCCTGCTGCAGGCGCCCCACGTCTCCCTCTTCCGGGACCGGGAGGCGCTGCAGGCGTTCCTCGATCAGCAGGGGGCGCGCGCGCCGCTGGCCCTGATGGCGCTCCAGGCGGCCCAGGTGCTGGTCGCGCCGATCCCGGGCCACTTCCTCGCCGTCGCCTCCGGCATGCTGTTCGGCCTCTGGCAAGGGACGCTCTACACCGTTCTCGGGGTCGGCGTCGGCAGCGCCATGGCCATCGGCCTGGCGCGGCTGGCGGGGCGGCCGCTCGTGGGGCGGCTCGTGACGCGCCGGCAGCTCGCGCGCATCGACCACTGGGCGGCCAGTCACGGGCCGATCTTCTTCTTCCTCTTCTTCCTGATCCCGTTCCTTCCCGACGATCTCGCCTGTTTCGCCGCCGGCCTGAGCCCGCTGCCGGTGCCCCTGCTGCTGGGCATCGTCGTCGTCGCGCGGCTGCCCGGGCACTTCGCCTCGGCCTGGATCGGAGCGACGGCCACGCGCCTGCCGCTCGCCGGCTGGGTGGCGATCATCGTCGGGGCGGGGCTGCTGACGCTGCTCTACTGGCGCCACCGGCGGCGGCTCGAGCGGTGGCTGATCGAGCGCATCCAGCGAACCGGGGGGAAGGGGTTGTGGACGAACCCCGCGGACTCCGGGGATCGCCGATGAGGGCGCCGCGCGCGCTCGGGGCGCTCGCCCTGTTGGCGGCCTGCGCCGCCGCCCCCTGGCTGCCAGGTCCCTGGGCGACGCTGCGCTGGTTCGCGCTCTGCATCGCCCCCGGGGCCGCGGCGCTGTTGCTGCTCCATCCGGCGGTCTTGCGCGACGCGGCGCGGGCGACCGCGTCCGTGATCCTCGCCTCCTCCGTGCTGGCGCCGCTCTCCTACTTCGCGCTGCTGCGCCTGCTCGGACGGCCCGACGCGGCGCTCGCGATCTACGGGCCCGCCTGGGGGCTGCTCCTCTCCGGGGCCTGGCTCGCCCATGGCGGGCGAGGCGCGGCGGGAGCCGCCCGCTCGCGCACGCTCGCCGGCATCGGTCTCCTCGGCCTCGTCATCGCGCTGCCCCTTCTTCTCAACGCCGACCTGCGCGTGCGCTCCGACGCCTGGACGCACATCGCCCTCACGCGCCAGGTCCTCTCGGAGCCCTATCCCTGGACCGATCCGCGCTTCGCGGGGGAACCGCTGCGCTACTTCTGGTTCCTCAACGTCTGGGCTTCGGGCTTCGCCGCGCGGGGCGGCACGAGCATCCCCTGGGCGCTGGCGCTGACGAACCTCGCCCAGGCGGTCGCCTTCGTCGCCGCGCTGCGCGCGGCCGCCGGGAGTCTCTTCTCCGCCGCCCCCTTGCGCCGGGCGGCGCTGGCCGTCGCCCTCTTCGGCCTCAATCCCCTCGGCCTCTACGGCGTGACCACGCACTGGCTCCAGGGCGTCGTCGGCGCGACGCGCGAGGCGGTTCCGGCAGCCCCGCTCTCCCGGCTGCGCTTCGCCGACGCCGAGGTGATCCACGCCCTCACGCCCTACGGCACCTCCTTCGTCGCCTGGATCGACAAGTTCGTGGTCGTGACCGCCTTCGGCATCGCCATGACC
>VGIY01000325.1 GCA_016867695.1 Candidatus Eiseniibacteriota bacterium
GCCATCCGCGCCAGGGCTTCCTCTCCGTGTTCATCCGCCGCGCGCTCGAGGATCAGACCATTCGCGTCTTCGGCGACGGCAGCCAGTTGCGCGACCTCAACTACGTGGAGGATGTCGCCGACGCCTTCCTCGCCCTGGCGGCCGCCCCGGGGCTGGACGGCCGGGCCTTCAACCTCGGCTCGCCGGAGGTCCTCTCGCTGAAGGCGGTCGCCGAGCTGTTCATCGCCGCCGCGGGCAGCGGGCGGCTCGAGCTGACGCCCTTCCCCGACCACTTGAAGCGCATCGACATCGGCAGCTACTACGGCGACTACACGCGGATCCGCCAGGCGGTCGGCTGGGAGCCGCGGATCTCCGCCGCCGACGGCCTGCGACGCACGATCGACTTCTACCGGGAGCACGCGGCACGTTACCTGGAGGATCCGCCGGCATGGGAGCAGGGTCATGACTGATGACACGAGCCGCCCCGACGAACCGGCCGGCGATCCCCCGCTGTCCGTCTACGACGTGCGCGCCCACGACCGCACCCTCGCCCCGCGGATCGCCGCGGCCGTCGAGCGGGTGATCGCCTCGGGCTGGTTCGTCCTCGGCAGCGAGGGCGAGCGTTTCGAGGCCGCCTGGGCGGAGTGGTTGGGCGGCGGCGAGGTCGTCGGCGTCGGCTCGGGCACCGACGCGCTGCGCCTGGCGCTCACGGCGGGCGGCGTCGGCCCGGGGGACGGCGTCCTCACCGTGCCCAATACCGCCGTGCCCACCGCCAGCGCCATCAGCGCCGCCGGCGCCGAGCCCCACTTCGTCGACGTCGACCCGGCGACCGGGCTGATCGCCATCGAGAAGGTCGAGGCGGCACTGCGTCCCAACACGCGGGCGATCCTGCCGGTCCATCTCCACGGGCGCGCCGCGCCGATGGAGCCGCTGGTCGAGATCGCGCGGCGCCGCGGACTGCTGCTGGTCGAGGACGCGGCCCAGGCGCACGGGGCCCTCACCGGCGGGCGCCCGGCGGGCACCTGGGGCGACTTCGGCTGCTTCAGCTTCTACCCGAGCAAGAACCTCGGCGCCTACGGCGACGGGGGCGCGATCTGGACCTCCTCGCCGGAGGCTGCGGCTGCGCTGCGGCGGCTGCGCAACTACGGCCAGAGCGACCGCTACGTGCACGACTCGATCGGGCTCAACAGCCGCCTGGACGAGATCCAGGCGGCGATCCTGGGGGTCAAGCTGCCCCACCTGCGCGCGTGGAACCGGCGCCGCGCGGAGTTGGCCCGGCGCTACCGGGCGCTGCTGCGCTCGCTGCCGCTCGCGCTCCCGGCGGAGGCGCCCGAGGGGGCGCACGTCTTCCACCTCTTCGCCGTACGCGTGAGCGACCGCGAGGCGGTCCGCGCGCGCCTGAGCGCCCGGGGGATCGCCACGCAGGTCCACTACCCCATCCCGATCCACCTGCAGCGCGCCTATCGCCACCTGGGGGGACGCCCCGGGGACTTCCCCGCCGCCGAGGCCTGGTGCGCCGAGACGCTCAGCCTGCCATTCTCTCCCGCGCTCGCCGAGGCGGACCTGGCGCGCGTGGCCGGCGCGCTGGCCGAGGCGCTGGCGGAGACGCAGGCGGGCACGCCGGCGGAGACGCAGGCGGAAGCGCCGGCAGATCCCCGGGGCGATGCCCGGAGAGAGACTCGGAGCAGGACTCGGAACAGGACTCGGAGCGGGGCGCCGGGCGGGGTGCATCCCGGCACCGAAACGCCGGCCGGGCGAGCTGAACACCCCGCCCCCGGTCGCGGAGACGGGCTCGCCCCGGAGACGGAGGCCTCATGACCACGCCGCTCGCGCTCGTCCTCGTCGCCGTCTGCTTCTCCGTCACGGGAGAGCTCTTCCTCAAGGAGGGCATGGCCCGCGTCGGCGTCGTCACGCTCCCGGCACTGGGGCAGGCGGCGGCGCGAATGGTCCGCACCTGGCAGTTGTTCGCCGGTCTCGGCTCCATCGGTGTCGGCGCGGCATTCTGGCTGGCGGCGCTCTCGCGCGTCGATCTCAGCTGGGCCTATCCGTTGCTGGCGATCGGCTATGTGCTCATCCTGCTCTTCTCGGCGCTGATCCTGCGCGAGCAGGTGTCGGCCGTGCGCTGGCTGGGAGCGGCGTTGATCATCATCGGCGTCATCCTCGTCAGCCGTTCGTAGAGGGGCGACGGCCCATGGAGCCGCACGAGCTGCGCCGCATGTTCGCGCTCCAGGAGCGCCACTGCTGGTATCGCGCTCTGCGGCGCAGGATCCTAGCCGCCCTCGAGCGTTCCGGCGCTCTCGCCCCCCGGTTGGGAGAGCGCGCGCAGCCGGCCGCGCCGCTGTCCCCGCCGCCGCTGTGCCTCGACGCTGGATGCGGAACGGGCATGCTGCTGGCGGCTCTCGACGGGCGGGCCCGCCTGTTGGGGCTCGACCGCAGCGAGCTGGCCCTCGCCCTGGCCCGCCGCCGGGGGCTGGATCGGCTCGTTCGCGCCTCGGTGACGGAGATCCCGCTGCGCGACGCCTCCCAGGACATCGTCGTCTCGGCCGATGTCCTCTATCACCGCGACGTGCGCGATGACATCGGAGCGCTGCGCGAGTTCGCCCGCTGCCTGCGCCCGGGCGGCGTTCTCGTGCTCAACCTGCCCGCGTTCGGGGCGCTGCGCTCCACCCACGACGAGGCCATCCACACCGCCCGGCGCTACCGCGCCGCCGAGGTGCGGGCCAAGATCGAGCAGGCGGGCCTGACGCCGATCGAAGTGCGCTACTGGAACTGGCTGCTCTTCCCCCCCATCGCCCTCCAGCGCCTGCTGCGACGGCGCTCGCCCTCCTCGAGGCCGCGCCCTCGGGAGACCTCCGGTGCCGCCGCCGGAACGGGTCCCGACTCCGACCTGAGACCGCTCCCCTCCTGGGTCAACGAGCCTCTCGGCGCGCTGCTGCGGCTCGAGGAGCGGCTCGACGGCCTCGCCGGCGCGATCGGCCTGGCCGCGCCCGCGGGTCTCTCGGTGCTCGCCGTGGCGCGCAAGGGGGACCGTTGAGCGCCGCCCCTTCGCCGCGCGCCCGGCTGAGCGGGGCGTTGGTCGCGGCGGCGATCCTGATCGCGGCGGCGGCGCTCCGCTTCGGCATGCTCGGTTTCGAAGGGGTCTGGTGCGACGAGGCCTACACCGGAGGGATGGTCCGCGCCCCGCTGTCGAGCATGCTCGGGGACCTGATCACCCGGGACGACGCTCCGCCGCTCTTCTACCTCGTTGCCAGGCTCGGCGTCGCCGTGGCGGGGGACTCGGAGGCGGGGCTGCGGCTGGTGCCCGCGCTCGCCGGGCTCGCCGCCGTCGCGCTGCTCCTCGCCCGCGCCCGAGCCCGCCGGGACGCGTCGCTCGTCTGGGCCGCCGGCTTCTTCGCCGTAGCCGCCTACGCCGTCTTCCACGCCCGCCAGGCACGCTCCTACGGCCTGCTCTTTCTCTTCGCCCTGCTGCTGATCATCGCCGCCCGCGACCTGCTGCTCGAGCGTCGCCGGCGCTCCGGCCCGACTCTGGCGCTGGCCGGAGGCGCGCTCGTCCTCACGCACAACATCGGCGTCGTGCTCGTCCTAGCGAGCCTCGCTCTCTGGCCACTGCG
>VGIY01000326.1 GCA_016867695.1 Candidatus Eiseniibacteriota bacterium
CGCGTCTCCTCTCGCTGCGGATCGCTCCGGTTCCCCGCCCGGGTCCCGGATCGAGCCGTGCCCCTCGCAGACCAGATCCCGTCCGCTGACCTCCGCCCTCTCCACCAGGGTTGCACCACAGAGCGCGCAACGCGGTTCCTCCAGCGCGCCGCTGCGGCAGCCGGCGACGGCGCGGGGGACCGCCCGGACCCGCGCCTGACGCTTGCCCCTGCGCAACAGCGGCAGGGCCCAGCAGGGCTCCATGACCGCGCCCAGGGCGGAGAGGCGGACGTCCCCGCGCGCCTCCCAGAAACGGGAAACTTCCTGCACGCGGCGCTTCCAGTCAAGTTGCAGAACGCGGACCCGCTCCGCCTCGTCCTCGGCCGAGAGGGCCGGGCGCCCCGCCGGGGCGCGCACCTCCGAGATCAACTGCCGGTAGTAGGCCTCGATGTTGGCCGTCTCCCGGGCGATCTCGATGGCCGAGGCCTCCTTCACCCTCCCCGCGCGCCGCTGCAGGCGCCGCTCGAGCGCCTCGAAGGCGAAGAGCAGCTCTCCGGGACTCGGCCATGCCGGCAGAGGCGGCCACGCCTCGACCGGCTGCGGAGAGCCCGTCTTGATCTGCGCCAGCAGCCCGCGGGGAGATTCCAGCACGACGCGCCGGGCGGGATCGATCGCCAGCAGGACCAGGTCGTCCGGAACGTCGATGATATGGTACTCGGCCAGGAATGCGAACAGGAAAAGGGGCCGGCTGGCCGGCTCGGGAGGGCCCCACTCGCGCCCTTCCACGCGCGGCAGGCGCAGCGGGGCCTTGGGTCTGCGCCGGCGGGCCGGCGGGGGCAGATGGACGACGGTGAAGCGGCCCCCGGCGGTCGCCTCCTCGATCAGCCCGTCGAGGAAGGCCGACCCCACGGCCACGAGCTCCGCCTCGGGGCTCCGCCGGTACGCCCGGGCGCCGAAGGCCAGCAGCCGGTCGACCGGATCCGGGCGGCCGTCGCCTCCGGGCAGCGTGACCGGCAGCAGATCGCCCCGGCCGGCGTGGAGCCGGACCCCGCGTAGCCGCAGGTGGGCCTCGACGAATGCCCGGACGTCGGCCTGTCTCAACGGTCGCCACCGTCGCCACGAGGTTTCATCCGCCCTCCCCTACCGGACCGCCGTGCTCTCGAAGATCTCCCGATCGTAGGCCTTGACGTGCTCGTAGCGCCGGCGGGCCAGATCGAGCCGCTCGCCCAGCTCCTCGAAGGCCTGCTCCAGGTCCGGCCGTTCCCGGTGCGTCGTCCAGAGGCGGAAGACGCGCGCTTCGAAGGACTCTTCCCAGTCGAGGTTGCCCAGGACCTGGTCCATCTCGCCGATCACCATGCGGAACATGCCGATCTTGTCCTGGAGGACGCGCAGCACGTAGGCCTCCAGCGTGCCGCGCGCCGAGAGATTGACGATCTCCACGTCGCGCGTCTGGCCGATACGATGGATGCGGCCGATCCGCTGCTCGACGCGCATCGGATTCCAGGGCAGGTCGTAGTTGACCAGCCGCCGGCAGAACTGGAGATTGCGCCCCTCCCCTCCCGCCTCGGTGCTGACCAGGACGTCGAGGTGGTCGCGGAAGGCGGCGACGACGGCGTCCTTGGCCGCTCCGGTCAGGCTGCCGTGGAAGGCGCCCACGCGCCAGCCCCGCTCGCGCAGCCGCTCGGTGATCGCCGTCACCGTCCGGCGGAACTGCGAGAAGACGATCACCTTCTCCCTCCGCCGGGGGGGACTGCCCAACCAGTTTTCGAGCGCTTCCAGCTTGGCCTGGGTGCGGACGCCCTCGCCGAGGGCCAGCAGCTCGCGCAGCTCGCCGCGCGCCGGGGCGAGCCGCCCGCGCGCCGCCTTGGCCAGCGTGCCGAGCGCGGCGGCGGTCGAGGAGCCGATCTCCTTCTGCAGCACGATCATCAGCAGCGGCCAGACCATCCCACCCCGGTTCGCGTTCGGCGCCTCCGATCGGCGCTGCACGAAGGCCGAGACGGCGTCGTAGAAGGCGCGCTCCTCGGGCGTCAGGTCGATGTGGAGCGTGCGCACCTCGCGCCGCGGGAACTGGATCGAGGTGCTGCTGCGCGTCGTGCGGATCATGACATCCGAGAGGAGCCGGGAGAGCGTGTGGGTGTTCTTGGGCAGGCGCTTGTCCCCGCGAACGACGAACTCCCGGCGGAAGGAGCGATAGGTGCCGAGAGCCCCGGGACGCAGCAGCGTCACCAGGTTGTAGAGCTCGCGCATGTCGTTCTGCACCGGCGTGGCCGTCAGCAGCAGGAGATACTTGAGACTCAGCGAGTCGATGAACCTCCAGGCCTGGGTCAGGTGGTTGCGCAGCCGGTGGGCCTCGTCGACGATCAGCAGGTCGAAGCCGGCCGCGGCGATGGCGCGGCGGTTGCCGGCCGACTTGGCCGTGTCGAGCGAGGCGATCAGGAAGGGTCTCGCCTGCCAGTCCATGCCCCGGCTGTAGGTTGCCGCCGGGATGTCGAACTTGTGCGTCAGCTCCTCCCGCCACTGCGTGACCAGCGACGCCGGCACGAGGATGAGCGCCTTGCGGGCCAGTCCCCGCAGGACGTACTCCTTGAGGATCAGCCCCGCCTCGATCGTCTTGCCCAGCCCGACCTCGTCGGCCAGCAGCGCGCGCCCCTTCATCTCCCGCAGCGCCCGCAGGCAGGCGCGGATCTGATGCTCGAGTTTCTGGACGTCGCGGGCGTGGTTGAGCGCGAGGAGCTGCTCGAAGCCGCGCCGCCGGGCGAGCTCGAGCGCCTGGATGTGGGCCAGGAAGGCGGCGGGGCTCTCCACGGCCGGACCGCGCGGCGCGGCGAAGGGCCTCGCCGACTCAACGTCGAGGTGCAGGATGGGCGAGCGGGGGAAGGCGTAGGCCAGCGGATCGATGGGGCAGATGCCCCCGCCGGCGGCGCGGCCGGCCCGGGAGCCGCGCGCCGCGCGGTTTGCGGCCGGACCGGAGGCCGCGGGGGCGCCGGGGGGGCGGGGCCGCGATCCGGCCCTCCCGCCCGCGACCGCGACGGCGCTCAACTGCGGGTGGATCGAGGTGACCTTGCGCACCGCGTCGGAGAAGGCGATCTCGAGGATGTCGAAGAAGTCGCGGTTGCGCACATCCACGACCAGCCCCTCGCCGAAGGCCTGGTGGTGGACCTTCTCGCCGACCCTGTAGCAGTGCCCGTTGGCCACGCCGCTCGCCCCCGCGCCACGCCGCCCCCGAAAAAGGGGCGGATATCATAGCATGGCAAGGGGCCTAGCGGCTCGCGTAAAGATGGACCCCCAGGGCGACCTGGAGCGAGGCGGTCAGGCCGTCCCGGCCCGAGGAGCCGAAGTAGTAGCCGGACACGCTCGCATCGATCGAGAAGGTGCGGGCGACGAAGTACTCCGTGCCGACACCCAGCCGGGCGAGCAGCCCCTCGGTGGGATGGACGACGGTGACCGCCTTGCCGCCGGCCGGGGCCTTGACCTCGTCGACGATCTCGGGACGATAGAATCCCGCCGCGCCGACGACATACTGGGTGACCTTGGACGGACGGCGGATGTAGGCGTAGTAATCGACCATCAGGATCTGCGCTTGCCAGTAGTCGGGGTGGAAGCCGTC
>VGIY01000327.1 GCA_016867695.1 Candidatus Eiseniibacteriota bacterium
CCGGCGATTGCTGCAGCTCCTCGACCAGCTCCGGGAGCTGCAGGATGGCTGGCAGGGGAGCGCCGCGCCCGACCTCCTCGGCGAGATCCAGGAGCGGCGGCGGCAACTGCTGGCGCTCAGCGACGCCGTGCGCTTCTCGCCCGGCGAGGCCTGTCGCTTCTTCCTCGCCGAGCCGGCGCGCGAGCCGACGCTCGATCGCATCCTCGAAGCCGATCTGCTGATCTTCGCCGACCTCGACGGCCTGGCGGCTCACTTCGAGCAGGGTCGCCGTGGCACGGCCGCGCCGCGCACGCTGCGCGCCTTCCTCCGCCGTCTCGACGAGCGGTTGCGCGACCTGGAGCAGCACCTGCTCATGCGCGAGAGGGCGCTGGCGAGCGGCTAGGTCCGCGCGGCCCGACCCTTTGGCCCAGCAGAGCCCGCGCGGCCCCCGCCAGGCGTCCAGGTTCGGAGGAGCGGACCGTGTAGGCGTCGGCCATCCAGGAGGAGAAGTCGGTCGCCAGCCGCTGGGGCGCGGAGGTGTTGTAGATCAGCGCCACGCTCGGATCCGCGCGCAGCGCCTCCAGCGCCAGGGCCCTCCCCCAGCCGCCGCCGCACTCCGGATCGAGGATCAGGAGCTGGGGCTTCGCCTCGCGCAGCAGCCGCCGCGCGCGGGCGCAGGGGGCGACGGAGAGCACCCGGTACCCCTCGCCGCGCAGGCTCTGCGCGTAGGCGTCGCGCAGCGCGGGTTGAGCCTCGACGACCAGGACCACCGGGGTCATCCCTGACCCACCCCCTCTCGCGTCGGCGGGGGCTACGCCAGCGAACGGATGTAGGCGCCCCCGCGTTCGACGGCCTGCTCGTTCAGCGGGATCAGCTTCTTCAGCTTGATGAACGAGCCCAGGTTCCGGACGACGTCGGCGACGGCGAAGAGCCCGGTGCGCTCCACGATCGCGCCGAACATGACCATGTTGGCCGCCTTCGTGTTGCCCAGCTCGTCGGCCAGCTTCGTCGCCGGCACGGCCACGGTGACAATGTCGCTCCGTTGCGGAGACACGTCAATGAGCGAGCTGTCATAAAAGAGCATACCCCCCGGGCGCAGGTCGGGTTCGAACTTCTCGAGCGAGGGCCGATTGAAGGCCACCAGGATGTCCGACTGGTTGACGATCGGCGCGCCGATGAACTCGTCGGAGATCCGCACGCTGCAATTGGCCGTCCCCCCGCGCATCTCGGGTCCGTAGGAGGGCAGCCAGGAGACGTGGCGGCCGAGCTTCATGCCCACGCTGGCCAGGCCCAGACCCAGCAGCAGGACCCCCTGCCCGCCGAAGCCGGCCACCTTGACCCGGGGGCTGCCCAGGAAGGGATCGGCGGGCCGCGGGGCGCCGGCCGCCCGCTCCTCCTCGGCCCCCGGCGCCGGGTGGTCGAGCAGCTCGTGCAGCCCCTCGGCGACGAAGGGGCGCGGCTCGAGCGGGCTGGCCGGGATCTCGGCGCCCCGGTCGCGCAGGCAGCCGAGCGGGAAGACCGGCTCCATGTTCTCCTTGATCCACTGGCGCGCCTGGACGGGGTGGATGCCCCACCCGGTCGGGCAGGCGGAGAGCACCTCGACCAGCGAGAAGCCCTTGTTCTCGACCTGGTACTGGAGCGCCTTGCGGATCGCCTGGCGCGTCTTGTTGATGCTCTTGGCGTCGGTCAGCGCCGTGCGCTCGATGTAGACGGGCGCCTGGAGCGCGTTGATCAGCTCGGCGACGCGCACCGGATAGCCCTCGTTGGCCGGCGAGCGCCCGTAGGGACTGGTCGTCGTGCGCTGGCCCTCGAGAGTCGTCGGCGCCATCTGCCCGCCGGTCATCCCGTAGATGGCGTTGTTGACGAAGATGACGGTCATCTTCTCGCCGCGGTTGGCGGCGTGGACGATCTCCGCCGTGCCGATCGCCGCCAGGTCGCCGTCGCCCTGGTAGGAGATGACGATGCTGTCGGGATGCACGCGCTTGACGCCGGTGCCGACCGCCGGGGCGCGGCCGTGCGCCGCCTGAATGTTGCCCAGGTCGAAGTAGTAGTAGGCGAAGACGCTGCAGCCGACGGGGCTGACGAAGATCGTGCGGTCCTGCACGCCCAGGTCGACGATGGCTTCGGTGATCATCTTGTGGATGTTGCCGTGGCCGCAGCCGGGGCAGTAGTGGACCACCGTCTTGTCGCCGGTCGGCTTGCGCTCGTAGACGTCGTAGAAGGCCTTCGACTTCTCCAGCTTGACCTTCATCGCCCCCCTCCCTGGCGAGCCGTCCGCCGCCGCACCTGCTCGGCGATCTCGACGTCGCTCGGTATGTTGCCCCCGCAGCGGCCGAAGAAGGAGACCGGCTTGCGCCCCAGCACGGCCAACTCGACGTCGCGGACCATCTGCCCGGTCGACATCTCGACGCAGAGCAGCTCGCGCACCGCGGGCCGCTCGGCCAGCTCCCGGAGCCTCGCCGCGGGGAAGGGCCAGAGCGTGATCGGCCGCAGCATGCCGACCCGCAGGCCCTCGCGGCGCAGCGCCTCGATCGCCGTGCGCGCCACGCGCGAGACGATCCCGTAGGCGACGAGGACCACCTCGGCGTCGTCGAGGCGGTACTCCTCGAAGCGCACCTCCGCTTCGGTGATGCGCGCGTACTTCTCGGCCAGCTTGAGGTTCTGCTGCTCGAGCTCGTCCGGATCGAGGTTGATCGAGGAGACCACGTTGCGGCGCGCCCGCTCGCCCACGCCGATCGCCCACTCCTTGGCCGGCGGGGCATGCACTTCCGCGGGGAACTCGACCGGCTCCATCATCTGGCCGATGGCCCCGTCGGTGAGGATGAAGACGGGATTGCGGTAGCGGTCGGCCAGGTCGAAGGCGAGCATCGCGTGATCGCTCATCTCCTGGACCGAGTTGGGCGCCAGCACGATGTTGTGGTAGTTGCCATGCCCGCCGCACCAGACGACCTGGTGGTAGTCGCCCTGCTCCGGGGCGATGTTGCCGAGCCCCGGCCCCCCGCGCGCGATCGAGACGACGACGCAGGGCAGCTCGGCGCCGGCCATGTAGGAGATCCCCTCCATCTTGAGGCTGATCCCGGGGCCCGAGGAGGCGGTCATCGCCCGGGCGCCGGCGCCCGCGGCGCCGTAGACCATGTTGACCGCCGCCACCTCGCTCTCCGCCTGCAGGAAGGTGCCGCCGACCCGCGGCATGTATCTGGCCGCCGTCTCGGCGATCTCGCTGGCCGGCGTGATCGGGTAGCCGAAGTAGGCGCGGCAGCCGGCCAGGATCGCCCCATGGATGACGGCTTCGTTGCCCTTGAGAATCGTCTTCGCCATCGCCCTCCCCCTTCGCCCTCGGAGCGCGCTACTCCCCCTCTTCCTTGACGTAGACCGTGATCGCCCCCGGCTCGGGGCAGGAGTAGAAGCAGAAGCCGCAGGCGATGCAGCCCTCGCCCAGATAGACGCATGGGTGATAGCCCATGCGGTTGAGATCCTTGGAGAGCTCCAGCACGTTGCGCGGGCAGACATCCACGCAGCAGCCGCAGCCCTTGCACTCGTCCACCCGCACGACGATGTGCCCGCGGGT
>VGIY01000328.1 GCA_016867695.1 Candidatus Eiseniibacteriota bacterium
GGCGGTAGAAGACGCCCCCCGCGGGGGGCTCGAGCTTGATCGCCAGGGTGAGCAGCAGCATCAGCGGCGAGGCGATGATGAGCAGGACGAGCGCCGCCAGCCGCTCCCAGAGCCCGACGCTCCCCGTGCGGCTCGAGGCGGGCAGGCGCACCGCGGCCTGCGGCGGGGGGAGCTTCGTCCAGGGGGCGAAGCTGAACCCCTGACTCGCCGCCGGAGGCCCCGCGGGGCTCTCCCGGCCGCTCTCCTGTCGTCTTTCCCGTCCGCTCATGTTCCCCACGCGCCGGGGACGCTGCCGGGGCGCCGCCTAGGGGGTCTCCAGCGTGATCGTGTTGCTGCCGGTCGCCTTGGCGTCGTCTCCCTCGTCGACGACGAAGACGCGGTAGTAGTAGCGCTTGCCCGACTCGAGCTCCGTGTCGCGGAACGAGGTGAAGGTCCGCTGGTCCAGCTCGACGGCCCGCGTCGAGCCCGTCGTCACCGTGGGGATCTCGTCGCGATAGAGCCGATAGAAGGCGAAGTCGTGTGCCTGGCTCTCGCTCCAGGAGAGGGTCGCCGCGGTGCTGTCGATGGCGGTCGCCGCGTGGAGCGTCACCGCCGCCGGCGCCTCGTTGCGCGTCCGCGCCTCGACCTCGTTGCTGCGGGCGGTCAACCCGCCCTGATCGACGACGTAGACCCGGTAGTAGTAGCGGGTGTTCTCGCGCAGCCCCGCGTCGTCCCAGGAGGTCGTCGTCCGGTCGTCGATCTCGACCAGCAGCGGATCGTCGTCGGCGACCGCGCCGGTCGTGTTGCGGTAGAGGCGATAGACGCGGAAGTCGCGTTCGGCCGACTCGGTCCAGTCGAGCGCGATCCGGCTCGTGCTCACGGCATTCGGGGCGCGCAGCGTGACCGGCTTCGGGGGGCGCAGATTGGGGATCAGCGCCTCGACGGCATTGGAGCCGCTCTCCCGGCCGAAGTGGTCCTGCACGTAGACCCGGTAGTGGTAGCGGCGGCCCTCGGTCACCCCGGAGTCCTCGAAGTCGAGCGTCAGTGCCCGGGTCACGCTGCCGGCGAGCTCGCTCGTCGAATCGACCGGCGCCGACTCGGCGCGGTAGATGCGGTAGGCCTGGAAGGCGCTCTCCGAGCTGTAGCTCCAGCGCAGCGTGGCGGAGGGGGCGTCCGGCGGGTCGGCCACCTCCGGCGGCAGCAGGGCGACCGGAAGGGGAAGGCGCCGCACGGTGAGCAGCAGCGGCGCGCTCACCTCGGTCGCCGTGTTGCCGGCCAGGTCGACGAACGAGCCGCGCGCCGCCTCGTTCTCGACGGAGGCCCCCGGCGGGATGGTCAGGTCTCGCTCGTAGATCCCGTCGCCCGCCGTCGCGTCCCCCGCGCTGCCGTCGTCGAAGAGCGGCACCGAGGCGAACACGCCGCCGACGGTCACCCGCGCCTGCCCGTGGGGCTCGCCGGTGACCATGCGGAAGCGGATCACCTCGCCCGGGGCGCGCACGCGCGACCCGTCGAAGGAGAAGGACTCGATCACCGCCCGGGTGTCCAGGCGGATCGTGTCGAAGACCGGCAGCGTCTCGGAGGCGTCCTCGAGCCGGAAGCGGGCATAGAGGGTCTTCAGGCCGTCTCCGGGGCTGAGCATCCAGGACGCCTGCCCGGTCGCCGCCCGCCAGGGCTCGGTGAAGCGGTCCGGCTCCTCGGAAAGGCGGACCGCCTCGGCCCCGGGCACGGCGTAGGCGACGAAGACCTCGCGATCGCGCGTGACCTCGTCGTTGCCGGCGATGCTGATGGTGAACAGCCCCGGGCGCGCCTCGATCTCCTCCGTGCGGGGGCCGAAGCGGCCGCCCGCGCCGGCGGCGACGCGGTAGGCGTAGACGCGCCCGCTGCGAACGCCCCGATCCGTGTACGCCCGGTCGGGGATCCGGTCGAGGAGGCGCTCCGGCTCCGGCGTGTCCGCATCGATCCGGCGGCGGAAGACGGCGTACTCGTCGGCCGCCTCGCCGGGAGGCAGTCTCCAGGCGAGCCGCACGGTGTGGTCGCCGACGGCGACGGACAGCGAATCGGGGACGGGCAGGTCCGCCCCGAGGGCCGGGTCGAGGGGATTGGCGAAGTTCGGCGCTTCGGTCTCCGTGTCGCAGCCCGTGAACCCGCCGGCGGCGGTGATCGCCAGCAACGCCAGGACGGCCGGCGCGGCAGCGCTCCAGTGGATCGAGGTTCGCTGTGTCATCGCACGCTCCAGGTTGCGCACACGAAGCCGCCGCCGGCAGCCGGCGCCAGGGACCAGGTCAGATCGCCGGTCCCCGTCGCCGTGCCGAGGCCGAAGGCATCGAGCACGTTCCAGACATAGACTCCGGCCGCCGCGCCGACGAGCGCCCAGCGCAGGGCATTGCGATCGTCGGTCCGCTCGGCGGCCCTCTCCAGGCTCGCGCGGGCGGCGCGCAGCGCCGCTTCGTCCTCCGCCTCGTCGAACAGCCTCTGCGCCGCGGACTGCTCCCGGCGCGCCTCGAGGAAGGCGTCGTGGGCGGCGACGGCGCCCGCTCCCAACCCCGCGATCGCGGTGAGGAAGAGACTCCCGCGCCCCTCCCGGCCCATGGACCTCTGTCCCGCCCCGGGCACCAGCAGGCTGCGGAACGCGGCCTTGCTCCGGCTCGCGCGCGGCAGCGTCGCCACGTAGCCCCCGTCGGCGGAGGGAGCCAGCGACGGCTGCGGGGTCAGCAGCAGGGCCTCGAGGCCCGCGCCGGCCCAGCTCAGAGCGAGGATGCCCAGCCACAGGTCGCGGACCTCTTCCCTATCCCGCACCTCCTGGGCGGCGGCGAGCGAGCGCCGCCGCGCGCCGCGGATCTGCTCCTCGGAGACCGCCTGCTCGTAGTCGAGCGCCGCCCGGTCTCTGAGCTTCTCCGCGTCCCTGAGGGACAGCTGGGTGCGGCCGGCCATGCCCGCCGAGACGGCCGCGGCGCCGAGGAAGCTCCAGCCCCGGGCCTCCCCTCTGCGCAGGTGAAGGAGGCCGGGCGGCAGCCCCAAGGCGGTCGCATCCGCCCAGGGGCGCCCTTCCAGCCCGGCGAGCGAGCGCACGAAGCGCCCGCGCGCCGCGGCGAGCCCGGGCCCTTCCGCGCGGAGGCCGTACTCCCCGGGGGGCAACGCGTCGATGGGCAGCGGCGCCGCGCCCGACAGCGAGACCGCTCCGCGGAGGGCCAGGTAGCTGCCGGGAGGGTCCGCCTCGAGCCACTGGGCCACGGCCCGCGCGCCCGACAGCATGGGCCAGCAGAGCGCCGCCGCGCAGAGCGCGAGGCGCCACGATCGGGATGCGCTCACTCCACCTCCTGTGCCGTTCCCGGCCTGAACTCCCGCGCGTCGATCTCGTGCTTTGCCAACAGGTCGTGCAGGCTGGGGCGCGAGATCCCCAGCACCCCCGCCGCTCGGGAGATGTTCCCGTTCGTGCTGCGCAGCGCCGCGCGGATCGTCTGCCGCTCGGTCTCGCGCCGCGCCTCTCTGAGCGAGGCCGGTCGCCGCTCCGCGGGCTCCAGAAGCCCGAGCGCCATCTCGTCCAGCAGCCGGCCGGAGGCCAT
>VGIY01000329.1 GCA_016867695.1 Candidatus Eiseniibacteriota bacterium
GCTGGCGGAGAGCCGCGAGGGGTCGTTCTTCCTGATCGGGCCGGAGGAGCAGTTCCGCTCGCTCGAGCAGTGGATCGCCGGCGCGGAGCAGCCCAAGACGATCCACCGGCTCCATGCCAGCGACTTCTGGCTGACGCCCTGAGTGGCCGGCGTCTCGCGATCCTGATCTGCGGCTAGCCGCGAGCCCCCGCGGGCCTACTCGTATGCCAGCAGTCGCCGCTCTCCCTGCAGCGCCCGGATCCCGGTCGCGTCCTGCGTGACCTCCAGCGTCCCGAGGTATCGGCCGCCCGCGTCGCGCAGCGCGAAGTAGCGGATGTGGATGAAGCGCCCGCGCATCTCGATCCAGAACTCGGCCGCGCTCTGACGGCCGCTGCGGAAGTCGTCCAGGATCTTCTCGACGATGTGGACGCTCTTGGGCGGATGGCAGTGGTGGACCAGGCGGCCGATGATCGCCGGCGCGCGCACGAACACCCGCTTGCCCTCGGAGTAGAAGCGCACGCGGTCCTCGGCGTCGACGAAGGTGATGTCTACCGGCAGCGTGTCGAAGAGGGCGCGGAGCTGCTCGAGCGAGAGGGAGCCGGTGGGCAGGACGACGCCGTCGGAGACCGCCCCTGGCGCCGCCGAGGCGGCCGAGCCCTCCGCCCCGCCCGAGCGGGCGTAGGCGGGCACCCCGCCGGCGGGGGGGGGCGGCTCGTAGCCGCCGCGCGGGTCGACGAGGCACCAGCCGATCTCAGGCGACTGGCGGTAGATGTCGCCCCACTCCTCCGGCGCGAAGCGCTCGAGGGTCATCGGGATGAGGATGTGCTCCTCCTTGGCGATCATCTCTTCCAGCGCCGACAGCGCCCGAGCCGCCGGCCCCTCGGCCAGCGCCCGCCAGGCGCCGGCCGGCGCGCCCGCCGCCGGCCAGGCCCGCTCGAGCGCCTTGAGCAGCGCGCGCGCCTCGTCGTGCTTGCCCCACATCACCTTCGACGGCCCGGAGATGCCGTGGCGCTCCAGGAAGGGGAAGATGAGGTTCTCCTTGCGCCGATAGTGCTTCTCGACGTCCATCAAGTCGTTGAGCGCGGCGCGGGCGGCGAGCGCCTGCTCCTCGGCGGCGGGCGCCCCGGTCGTCGGCGCGGCCAACGCCTCCAGCAGGGTGCGCAGCTCACTCGCCCGGGCGGCCAGCGCCGCGTTCTCCCGGCGCAGCGTGTCCACCGGATGTCCGGCGGGCACCTCCTGCGGCGCCGCGGCGATCATCTCCGCCATGACCTGGTGATGGAGATCGCACATGCCCATGATCTCCTCCACCGCCATGCCCTCCCGCATCAGCGTCTGCTCCATCGCCGCGATCTCCTCGGTGCTCACCTGCCCGAGGAGCGCGCGCAGCTGCTCCTTCACCTGCTGGGGCGGCTCCCCGGCGTGAAGGCGCCGGATGATCCGCTGCAATTCGGCCAGCCGCTCGGTCTCCCGCTCGTTGCGCTCGCTCATGGACTCCTATCCCCCTTCCCCGCGGCGCCACGCATCCGCGCGACGCGCCCGCGTCCTGCGCTGCGCGCGCGGCCTACCCGCGCGCTCCCCGGATGGCGCCGGCCTCCCGGCCGGCGCGAAGTCGCCGATCGTGGCCCGCTCCAGGCGGTCCCGGACGCGCTTGCCGATCTCGCCGGTGTCGCCGCCGAACAGGCAGCTCCCCGGACGGCAGATGCGCTCGCCCAGGAGGCACTCGTCCGTCCGCAGCGGGCCTTCGATCCACTCGATCACATCGATCAGGCGCACGGCGTGCGGGTCGCAGGCCAGGCGATAGCCGCCGCGGGACCCGCGCGTCGAGGCGAGCCAACCCCTGGCCGCCAGGAGCGGCAGCACCTTGGCCAGGTGCGAGGGGGACCGTCCCAGCCCCCGGGCGATCTCGGCGGCCGAGACCCACCGCCCGGGAGCCGCCTGGGCCAGACGGGCAAGGGCGTGGACGGCCAGATTGGACGCCTCGGAGATGTGGATCATGTGTCGCGCCTCCCTGATTCTGAATTCGGATACTCAATATCGAATTCCAGGTTCCCGGCCTTTCCGCGGTCCCGGACGCCCTGGGATTCCCCCCGCCCTGCTCCCGGCCCTGCAATCCTCCCCTTCCCGTGGTCCCGGACGCCCTGGGATCCCCCCCGCCCTGCTCCCGGCCCGGCAATCCTCCCGGCCGTCCCCCGTGCCCGCCCTCGCCGCCGTCCCGTTGTTGCCACCGCCGCGGCGGCGCTGTAGCCTCCGCAATCGCTGCCCCCGCTTCCAGGTCCGAGCGGAATCGACGGAGAACGCCGTGCCGATCCATGTGACCACCAAGGGATGCTACGGCCTGCGGGCGATGATCGAGCTCGCCCTCCCCCGGGAAGAGGAGACCCTCTCGGTCCTGGAGCTGAGCCGGCGGCTGGCGGTCTCGGGCAAGTACTTGCACGCCCTCCTCGGGGCGCTCAAGAACGGCGGCCTAGTGCGCAGCCGCCAGGGATGCCGGGGCGGCTACCGCCTCGCCCGGAAGCCCGGCGACATCCGCCTGGGCGAGATCCTGTACGCGCTAGAGGGGCCGCTCAGGCTGCGGGAGTGCGTCGCCGACGGGGATGCATGCGCCCGCTCACGCGACTGCGTCACCCGCCTCCTGTGGGCGGAGCTGGGGCGAGAGATCGAGGCCAGCCTCGATCGGCTCACGCTGGCCGGAATCGCCCGGCGTGCCCGCAGGACCTGTCGCGAGTCGGCCCCCCCTCCCCGGGCCCGCGTCGCGGTCGTCCGACCCGGCGGCGGACCCCGCCCCGGGCCGGGCGACCGCCGGCGCTGAGGCCGCCGCGGAAGCCCCCGAACCTCGAGTCCCGAGCCCACCGCGCGGCGACCCAGGAGAACGCAACTTCGCGGCGCCTGCAATCTGATGGAACCTGGCCCGCGGGCCGGTGGTCAATCTACTAGAATGTCGATGAGTTTGGTGGGCTATAGACACTTCCACCTTGGACAGAGAGGTGAACCATGAACAGCGTCGCCGTCGGGAGGACTGAGCGGCAGGCCGCGGCGCCCGTGGGCATGTCCCTGCGGGATGCGGCTCGCGTGCTTCGCCGGGTCAATCTGAAGGTCACCCGTTCGCGGGTGGCGATCCTCGATCTGCTGGCCGAGCGCCAGACCCACATGTCGGCCGACGAGATCACCGCCGAGCTTCGCGCGGGCGGGCACGCCGTCGACCGGGTGACGGTCTACCGCAACATCGACCGGTTGCTCGAGAACGGGATCCTCGCCACCGTGCTCGTCCCTGGCAGGGCGATGAGGGTGGGGCTGCGCCGCAACCCCGGCTCGAGCCACCACCACTTCATCGTCTGCCGGAAGACGGGCCGCGTGGCCGAGGTGGACAGCCGTTTCCTCGAGCAGTGCTGGGACAGCGCGCGCCAGCGCATCAAGCAGGAGAACGGCTGGGATCTCTCCGGCTACGTCATGCAGTACGAGGGACTCTCGCCCGAGGCGCAGGGCAACGGCGGCAACGGCGGCAACGGCGGGGCGTGACGCAGATGGCGGCCGAGCCCGGCCTGCCTAGTCCGACTCTGCCGTGG
>VGIY01000330.1 GCA_016867695.1 Candidatus Eiseniibacteriota bacterium
TTTCGCTCGAGCCGGGCTGCTACGTGGCCGGGCGCTACGGATTCCGCAGCGAGAACCTGGTCTTGGTGGTGAAGGACCGGGCGAGGTCGCGAGGCGGGCAGAGCTGGCTCAGGCTCGAGCCGCTGACGCTCTGTCCGATCGATCGCCGCCTGATCGAGCCGCGCATGCTGCTCGCCGCGGAGCGCGACTGGCTGAACGCCTACCACCGCCAGGTCTACCGGCAGCTCGCGCCGCGGCTGGCGCCGGCCGTACGCCGCTGGCTGAAGCGGGCGACGGCTCCGTTGCGGTAGGGGAGTCGGCGGGGAGCCTCGGGGCCGGCGCGGCAGGAGAAGAGAGCGGGCGCCCCGAACTGCAACGCGCGGGCGGCGAAGCGTGCGCTCAGCCGCCGTGGGCCAGGTGGAAGACGTTCAGCGCCGCACCGTCCGGCACGGCGCGGTGGTCGTAGTCGTCTTCCTCGACCAGCTCGCCGTCGACCGTCACCGTGATCAGCGCGTAGGTGTAGCCCATGGCGTCGAGCACGTCGCGCACGGTCATGCCCGGGCGCCACTCGATCCGGTCGCGGTCGTTGATGGTCAGCATGGCTCGGGGCCCTCAGCGCATCGGGTCGCCCATCAGCAGTTCGATGGCGACGTTGGCCTGCATCGCGGCGACGATGGCGACGCGCGCGGCGCACAGGCCGGCGCTCATGTCCGATTCGCCGTCGCCGCAGAAGTGGATCCGCCCCGCCGAGCGGACCGCGATGCTCGCGGTCCGGCCCAGGCCGGCCAGCCCGCTGGCGACGACGATCGGCCGCCCGGGGTAGGCGCGGCACCAGGACTCGATCAGCCAGCGCTTGGCCTCGGCCCGATCGAAGGCTTCGATCAGGATCTCGGCGTCGCCGAAGACCTCTGCCGCGTTCGCCGGCGTGAGCTCGATCGCCCGGAGGTCGAGAGCGACCGCCGGGTGGATCGCCTGCAGGTGATCGGCCAGCGCCTCGACCTTGAGCCGGCCGATGTCTCGCTGAAAGAAGTGCTGGCGGTTGAGATTCGAGGCCTCGACCCGATCGGCGTCGGCCAGGATCAGCCGCCCGATCCCCGCGCGGACCAGCGCCACGGCCGCGTTCGAGCCGAGCCCGCCGCAGCCGGCGACGCCGACAGCGGCGCGGGCCAGCCGTTCGGTCATGCCCGGGACGTTCCGGGCGAAGATGGGGGAGGTCATCGCGCCTCCCGTGGCCGACCGCCGCGCGGGCCCGGTCCGGCCATCCCGCCGGCGGTTGCGCTGACTCGTCGGGCCGGCGCCCCGCCGTTCGGCCGCCGCCCGCTCCCCGCTCCGATCCGGTCGGCTAGTCCTGTGCGTCCCTGACGATCGCCGTGATCTCCGGCAGATCGATCCCCAGCTCCTTCAGCCGCGAGATCCTCGGCACGCCGTTGCGCGTCCAGCCGCGCCGCTCGTAGGCCGTCTCCAGCACCCGGACATACTGCGCCTCGCGGTGCGCGCGCAGGAGCCGGATCTTCTCCTCGACGGGCTTGCCCGCCGGGTCGACGCCGAGGATCTCGCGGAGCTGCTTGTCGTAGCGCTCGGCGCGCGACTCGTACTCCTCGGCGGTCACCGGGCCCATCATCCGATAGGGGGGCAGGTCGTGCTCGCGGGTGCCCCGTCCGCAGCGGTAGGACATGATCCGCTGCAGGTTGTGGACGCGCGCCGACTGGGCAAGCATCTTCTCATCGTCCAGGGGGATGCCGGTCATGCCCTCGAAGAACTTGAAGTAGTTGCGGACGTGGTCGGGCACCTTGGCCGCCTGCTGCGGGGGATAGGTCTTGTTGTCGACGGGAACGACGTCGTTCCAGAGCAGCTTGCAGAGCCCCATCAACCCGAACCAGGTGCGCCAGAGGGGGAAGTAGTAGAGCGCCTCGGCCTTGTCCTCGAAGCTCGGGATCTGGTTGTTGACCATGTCCATGAAGATCAGCCAGGCCTCGTCGTGCTGCGGCCCCTTGACCGCCATCGAGTAGCCCGCCTGCTGGGCGACCGACTCCTTGGCCACGTACTCGGAGACCTCGAGCCCCTTGACCTCCATGCCGATGTCCTGGAGGAAGGCGGGGTCGGCGCCGTACTCGCGCACCCACTTCTCCTTCAGCCAGCGGATGCCCTGGCCGACGTCGACGCCGAAGCCCTCGCCGCGGGCCATCTCGTGCAGGCACTCGAGCGTCTCCAGCATCGCCCCGAAGCGCAGCTTCTTGCCCCCCGTCTGCGCCTCGGTGATCACGCCCGCCTCGAAGGCCTCCATGACGAAGGCCATGCAGGTGCCGAAAGAGATCGTGTCGACGCCGTAGGTGTCGCAGTAGAAGTTCCACTCCAGCGCGAACCAGGGGTCGAAGCAGCCCATGTTGGCGCAGGCGCCGGCGTTCTCGTACTCGGGGCCGTCGACGAGCACCTTCCGGCCCGCGTAGGGGCCCGTCTTCAGCTCGAAGTCCTCGGCCGCCTTGGCGCAGGCCATCGAGCAGCCCTTCCAGCAGCCGTCATCCTCGCCCTGGGTCAGGTACTGGTCGCGGAAGACGGCGCTGTAGATCTTCTTCGCGTCGGGGTGCGAGCCGAACTTGAAGTTGTGGCAGGGCAGCAGATCGTACTGGTCCATGACGTCGATGATGTTGGCCGTGCCCACTTGGCGCATGCGGCACTGCTGCGGATCGAGGCGCGCCATCTCGGCGTTCACCTTCATCCCATGGTCGCGGATCATGACCGGGTCGTGGGGATGGTTGAGGTCGTCGACGACCTGGATGGCGCCGGTCGGGCAGACGTAGGCGCAGGAGGTGCAGCCGATGCAGTGCGGGTCGACGTCGCCGTAGGCCATGGTCATGTGGCGCCGGGCGCCGCGCCCGGCGAAGTCGAGGATGCGCTGCTGGACGAACTCCTCGCAGGCGCGCACGCAGCGGGTGCACAGCACGCAGGCGCGAGGGTTCTCGTCGGTCATCGTGCCGCGGTAGGCGCTGGCGTCGACGACGCCGCAGCGGCGGGCAATCTCCTGGATGACCGGGACCCGGGGCCAGCGTCCGAGATGCATGGCGGCGATCCGCCGGCGGTGGGCGAGCACCGGCTCCGACGCGGTGGACACGCTCATGCCGTCCCGCACCTTGGCCGTGCAGGAGGCGACGAGCCGGCGCTTGCCGCGCGCCTCGATCTCGACCACGCAGAGCCGGCAGCTCCCGGCGGGAGCGAGATCGGGGTGGTGGCAGAGCGTCGGGATTTCGCAGCCCCGGCTCTGGAGCAGCTCCAGCAACGGGGCGCCCGGGGCGGCTTCGACCGTCCGGCCGTCGACGAGGATCTGGATCTTCTGCGCCACGATGAAGTCTCCTTGCCTCCTGCGGCCCTCCGCCGCGCGGGCGGCCGCGTCGCCCCTAGCGGCAGCGCTCTCCGCGGGCGTGAGCCTCGAACTCGACACGGAATCCCTCGAGCGCCGAGAGAAGCGGCTGGGCGGCCCAGACGCCGAACGCGCAGGCGCTCGCCTCGCGCATCGTCGCGCAGGTCTCCTCGACGAGGAGGAGATCGGCCTCCCGGCCCTCGCC
>VGIY01000331.1 GCA_016867695.1 Candidatus Eiseniibacteriota bacterium
GTCGGCGCCGCGAGCGGAGTCCAGGACGAGGCCCCGCTACGAGGCAGCCGCAGTCGAGACCGCGGCACGGCGCCGCCCGGATCCGGACCGGGGCGCGCGGGCGGCGGGTCTCCGGGAACGAGGTCCGCGGGGAGGGGGCATGAAGATCGCCTTCCACGGAGCGGCGCGCGCCGTCACCGGATCGCGCCACCTGCTGGAGGTGCGCG
Organism: Candidatus Eiseniibacteriota bacterium; assembly: GCA_016867695.1. Taxonomy (GTDB): domain Bacteria; phylum Eisenbacteria; class RBG-16-71-46; order CAIMUX01; family WJJG01; genus VGIY01. Next base: position 207 of record VGIY01000331.1, read on the forward strand.
GCCAGCAGGTTCTGCTCGACTGCGGCCTGGTGCAGGGGCGCCGCGAGGAGTCGGAGGCGCGCAACCGCCTCCTGCCCTTCGACGCCGAGGCGGTCGGCTCCGTGGTCCTCTCGCACGCCCACATCGATCACAGCGGCAACCTGCCCTCGCTGGTCAAGAACGGCTTCGCCGGGCCGATCCACGCCACCCGGGCGACCGCCGGCCTGCTCGCCCCGATGCTGCGCGACAGCGCGCACATCCAGGAGCGGGACATCGAGTTCGTGAACAAGCGCCGCGCCCGCCAGCACAAGCCCGCCAAGGCGCCCCTCTACACGCTGCGCGACGTGGAGCGCACGCTGCCGCGGCTGCGCCCGCACGGCTACGGCGAGCCCTTCGCCGTCGCCCCGGGCGTGCGCGCCCACTTCCGCGACGCCGGGCACATCCTCGGCTCCGCGCTCACGGTGCTCGATCTCGACGAGGGGGGGCGCCGGCTGCGCATCTGCTTCACCGGCGATCTGGGGCGCAAGCACCTGCCGATCATCCGCGACCCGGAGACGGTCGAGGGGGTCGACGCCCTGATCATCGAGAGCACCTACGGCGACCGGGTGCACGAGGAGACCGCGCGCGTGCCGGCGATCCTCGCGGAGCTGCTCCATCGCGCCCACGAGCGGCGCGGCAAGATCCTCATTCCCGCCTTCGCCGTCGGCCGCACGCAGGAGATCGTCACCGTCCTCGGGCAGCTCTTCGACAGCGGCCGCGTCCCCGAGATGCCCGTCTACGTCGACAGCCCGCTGGCGATCGACGTCACCCAGGTCTTCCGCCAGCACGCCGAGTGCTTCGACGCCGAGACGCTGGCGCTGCTCCACGAGAACGGCGCCGACCCCTTCGGCTTCCGCCGCCTGCACTACATCCGCGAGACCGAGGAGTCGATGGCCCTGAACGCGCGCACGGGCCCGATGATCATCATCGCCGCCTCGGGCATGTGCGAGGCGGGGCGCATCCTCCACCACCTGCGCAACAACATCGAGAACCCCGACACGATGATCCTGATCGTCGGCTTCCAGGCCGAGCACACGCTGGGCCGCAGGATCGTCGAGCGGCACGACGAGGTGAGCATCTTCGGCGAGCCCCACCGGCTGCGCGCCGAGGTGCGGGTGATCGAGGCCTTCAGCGCCCACGCCGACCGCGACGAGCTGCTCGGCTGGGTGCGCGCCCTGCCGCAGAAGCCGCGCCGGACCTTCGTCGTCCACGGGGAGGAGGAGCCGGCGCTACACTTCGCCGGGCTGCTCGAGGGCGAGGGACTGGCGTCGGTGCGCGTGCCCGCGCTGGGGGAGAGCTTCGCGCTCTGAGCCGCGGCGCTCGCCGCGCGGGAAGGGAGTCGGCCGTTGAACGCTTCAGCACTGATCGAGCGCCTCGCGCTGCAGACCCCGGTCCTTGCCGGCCTGGCCGACGGCGTTGCCGGCGGGCAGGCGTGCTGGAGACCCGCTCCGGGGAGGTGGTCCATCGTCGAGGTCTACGGCCACCTCCTTGATGAGGAGCGCGAGGACTTCCGCGCGCGGCTCGACCTCACGCTGCACCGTCCCGAGGCGGACTGGCCGCCGATCGATCCGCAGGGCTGGGTGGAAGCGCGCGCCTACGCGGCCCGCGATCTCGCCGGCACGGTCGCCGAGTGGCGGGCCGAGCGGGAGCGCTCGCTCGCCTGGCTGCGTGCCTTGACCGCCCCGGATTGGTCGCGCGCGCACAGCCACCCCAAGTTCGGATCGCTGGCCGCGGGAGAGCTGCTCGCCGCCTGGGTGGCGCACGACCTGCTGCACCTGCGGCAGCTAGCCAAGCTGCACTATGATCATGCCGCGGCGCTCGCCGCCCCCCAGGGCGTCGGCTACGCGGGCGACTGGTAGGGAACTGGGCGCGGGAGGGCTACGCGCTCCCCGAGGGGGGGGCTTGAACCTCGCGCCCGAGCAGCTCCGGCAGCAGCGTCGCCAAACGCGCGCGCGTGTCGGCGATGCTCTCGGGCATCATCAGCGCCGCGCAGCAGCGATCCCAGACCTCGCCGTCGGGCCAGGCGACGATGTGATAGTGCACGTGGTCGGGCACGCCCGCGCCGGCCAGCCGGCCGAGATTGGCGCCCACGTGCACCGACCGGCAGCTGAAGGCGCGGCGCAGGAGCAGTTCCCCCAGCCGGCACAGGCTCAGGAGCTCGGCGTGCGCCCCCGGAGGCAGCGCGCCCGGGGAGGCGGCGTGCTGGTAGGGGACGGCCAGCAGGTGGCCGGGCGTGTAGGGATAGATGTTCATGACCAGGAAGGCCTGCTCGCCGCGGTGGACGATGGCCCGCTCGGCGTCCGATCCCGGCGCGGCGAGGAGCTTGCAGAAGGCGCAGTCGTCGGACCCCGAGGCCCCCTCGATGTAGGCCATGCGCCAGGGCGTGGCGATGATCTCCATGTGCTTCCCTCCGCCCCGCGCGCTCCCCTTCGTTCCCGCGCGCTTCCCTCCGCTCCCGCGCTCCCTCCGCCCCGCGCGCTTCCCTCCGCCCCCGCCGCGGCGCGGCGAGCGTCGCATCCCGATCCAAGGAGGAGAGAGTAGGAGGGCGCCGCGCGCGGGCGCAAGCGTCATCCCCCCGCCGTCATCGCCCGCGCTCAGGCGCCGCCGGCCCGGCGCTCGGGCCCGGCGCTTTGGCCCGGCCCTTTCCCCGCCTCGCGTTCTGTGCGAAGCTCGCGCCTTCGAGCGCGCCTCGCTCGGAGCCGCCGCGGCATCAGGAACCGCCCGCCGGGTGCCCGGTACGAGAGGCGAAGCGTCCGGGCCGGAAAGCGGCCGTGCAATCGACGGGTCTCACGGATGAGCATGCTTCGCGCGTTGTGTCTTCTCGCCGCCGTCTCGGTTTCGATGCCGGCTGTGCCGCTGCGCCCGGCGCCCGCGCGGGCGCTGCCCTCGGGCGCGGAGGGCGCCGCGGATCTTCCCTCGGCGACGCCCCTGGAGCCCTGGCTGGCGCGGGCGCTGGAGGCGTTCGGGCAACCCCGCCTGACGCGCGATCCGGCCGCGGGCGAGGCGCTGCTGCCCACGCGCGAGGCGGAGAGCCTGATCGCCGCGCGCCTGGCGGGGCAGGCGGGCGAGCCGGGTGCGCTGGCCCGCTTCCAGGCGCTCGCCGCCGGCTCGACCGATCCCCTGGTCGGCCGTCTCGCGCACCTGCACCTCGGCGAGCTGCTGCTGCGGGCGGGGCAGCCGCGACGCGCTGCGGAAGCGCTCGTGCGGGCCCCCCGCGCGGCAGCGCTCTCGGCCGTCTGGCGCCGCCAGATGCTCGAGGGGGCGGCGCTGGCCGAGTCGGGCTCGCCGGCCACGGCGGCGCGGCTCTTCGCC
>VGIY01000332.1 GCA_016867695.1 Candidatus Eiseniibacteriota bacterium
TGCGCTGCGCATCCTCAGCGCCGAGGCGGTCGAACAGGCCCGCTCCGGGCACCCGGGGATGCCGATGGGCGCCGCCGGCATGGCCTACGTGCTCTGGACCCGCTTCCTGCGCCACGATCCCCGGGACCCGCGCTGGCCCGACCGCGACCGCTTCGTCCTCTCGGCCGGCCACGGTTCGATGCTGCTCTACTCGCTGCTCCATCTGAGCGGCTACGACCTGACCCTGGAGGAGATCCGCCGCTTCCGGCAGTGGGGCTCGCTCACCCCCGGGCATCCCGAGTACGGGCGCACCCCCGGGGTGGAGACGACCACCGGCCCCCTCGGCCAGGGCTTCGCCAACGCCGTCGGCATGGCCATGGCCGAGCGCTTCCTCGCCGGTCGCTTCAATCGGCCCGGCCGGGCGATCGTCGACCATCGCACCTACGTGCTCGCCGGCGACGGCGACCTGATGGAGGGGGTCACGCACGAGGCGGCCTCGCTCGCCGGCCACCTGCGCCTGGGTCGGCTGATCGTGCTCTACGACGACAACCGCATCACGATCGAGGGCCCCACCTCCCTGGCCTGGAGCGACGACACGCCCGCCCGCTTCGCGGCGCTCGGCTGGCAGGTCCAATCCGCCACCGGAGAGGAGCCGCAGGGCCTGACCGCGGCGATCGAGAGCGCGCTCGCCGACGAGGCGCGCCCCAGCCTTATCGCCGTGCGCACGCACATCGGCCAGGGAAGCCCGAATCGCCAGGACAGCGCCAAGGCCCACGGCGAGCCGCTCGGCGAGGAGGAGCTGCGGTTGACCAAGCAGGCGCTCGGATGGCCGCTCGCTCCCGCGTTCCACATTCCCGAAGAGGCGCGCGAAGTCTTCCGGGCCGCGGCCGCGCGCGGCGCCGACCGCCGGCGGGAGTGGCTGGCGAGCCTGGAGGCCTACGCGCGCGAGTTCCCCGAGCTGAAGGCCGAGTGGGATCGCTGGCAGTCGGGAGAGCCGCCCTGCGGATGGAGAGAGGATCTGGCCGCCATGGAGATCCCCGCCGAGCCGACGGCCACGCGCGTCGCCTCGGGGCTGGCCATCCAGCGGCTGGCTCGCCGGATGCCCAACCTGGTGGGCGGATCGGCCGACCTCGGACCCTCCAACAACTCGGTCATCGCCGGGCAGGGGTCCTTCACCCCCGGCGCCGTCGAGGGGCCGAACATCCACTTCGGCGTCCGCGAGCACGCCATGGCCGCCGCGGTCAACGGCCTGGCGCTCCACGGGGGCCTGCGCCCCTACTGCGCCACCTTCCTCGTCTTCAGCGACTACATGCGCCCGTCGCTGCGGCTGGCCGCACTCATGGGCGTGCCGAGCCTCTTCCTCTTCACCCACGACAGCATCGGGGTCGGCGAGGACGGCCCCACGCACCAACCGGTCGAGCACCTGGCGGCGCTGCGGGCGATCCCCGGGCTGACCGTGATCCGCCCCGCGGACGCGCGCGAGACGGTCGAGGCCTGGCAGACGGCGCTGGAGCGGGGCGGGCCGGTGGCCCTCGTGCTCACGCGCCAGAAGGTGCCCGCCCTGGCGCGCGGCCTGGATCGCGCGACGACCGGCGAGGCCGCGGGCGCCCCTGCCGGGGCCCGGGGCGGCGCCCCAGCCGGCGCGGTCCCGCCCGTCGCCCGCGGGGCCTACATCCTCGCCGAGGAGCCCGCGCCCGCCGACGGGCCGCCCGAGCTGATCCTCATCGGCACGGGCTCGGAGACGTCGCTCTGCCTGGAAGCCCAGCGCCGCCTGGCGGCCCTGGGTATCCGCGCCCGCGCCGTCAGCATGCCGAGCTGGGAGCTCTTCGACGAGCAGGATGAAGCCTATCGCCACCGGGTGCTCCCGCCCGCCGTCAGCGCGCGCCTGGCGGTCGAGGCGGCCGTGCCGATGGGCTGGGAACGCTATGTCGGACAGGAAGGCGCCATCCTTGCGATGGGCCGTTTCGGCGCGTCGGCCCCGGCCGAGGCGCTCTTCGCCCGCTTCGGCTTCACAGTCGAGCACATCCTGGAGTTGGCGCTGGCCCTGTTGAAGAGGCCTCTGCCGATCGGATCGGGCCCCGGGCGATGACCCGGGAAGGTCGCCGGCGTCTCCGGCGCGCTCATCGCCCGGGGCGTCGGACCCGTTCGGGCCAAGGGCAGTGAACCCGGAGGGGGCCGCGTGCGTCTATCCGGGAGGCATCGAGGCGACCGGGTACAGCCGGGAGCGAATATCGCAGGCGCCACGGAGTAGTACGCACTAGACGAACTGGACCCGTGTCCCGCAAGGCGCGCTCCTCGAGGATCGACGGTTGAAGGCAGTGGACGCGAGATCCGGCCGGATTAAGGCCGCGGCGGCGGTCCTGGCGGTCGCGGGGCTTCTGGCCTTGCTGCCGGCGGTCGCCCCGAACGGTTCAGCGAGGTCGCTCATCTCGTTGGAAATAAAGAACTTGGCGGCAGTCGACGACGGCCCGGGCCAGGCCGCCCCGGGCATCGAGTCGGGCGACAGGGGCTTGGGCGGTCGCGCGGAGACGGCCGGGGGACTCGCTCGCCTCTGGGCGGGACTGGCCGAATCGGCCGTGGGGAGCCGGGTCCTGGGCATCGGCGGCTGGATCGTCTCCTTCTTCCGCTTCCTCTGGACGATCCCCAAGGCGCTCATCCAGGGCGACTCGCGCTCGATGATCGATGCCCTCGGGGATCTCCTTTCGCGCACCTCTCCCCAGGAAGGAACCGCGGGGGAGCGCACTCAGACCCCGGATGCCGGCCCGGGATCCCAGGACCGCCCCGCCCCGGCCGCCGATCCCCGGGGCTCCCGCTCCTGAACTCCCCGCCTGCCCCCCGGCGGATCCCCGCTTCGAATAGCGGGCCCGCCATCCTGTAGTCTCTCACATGGGAGGTCTTCGGGGAGCCATGGACACCGATCGCGCCGGCGTGATGCCTCAAGCCATCGATGAGCGGGAGCAGGCGCTCATCAGGCGCTGTCAGGCAGGAGACCGCGAGGCCTTCGCGCCGCTCGTCGTCCGCTACCGCTCGCGCGCCGCCTCCTTCGCCCTGGCCTGGACCGGCAGCACGGAGGACGCCCTCGACCTGTCGCAGGAGGCCTTCGCCCGGGCGTTCCGCGCCATCCGCAGATTCGACCCGGCGCGGCCCTTCTATCCCTGGCTCCACCGCATCCTGAAGAACCTCTGCCTCAATCACCTGGGGCGCGCCTTCCGCCTGCGCGAGGTCCCGCTGATCGACGCCGGCGAGCAGGCCGACGACGCCGGCGCCCCCGATCGCGGCCTCGAGCGCGAAGAGGCCTGCCGCCAGGTCTGGGAGGGCATCCGCCGGTTGGGACCGCGGGACCGGGAGATCCTGATCCTGCGCGAGTTCCAGCACCTCACCTACGCCGAGGCGGCCGTCGTGCTGGGGATCCCGCGCGGCACGGTGATGAGTCGGCTGCATCAGGCGCGCCTGCGCTTGCGCCGCGAGCTCGATCCCTACATGGCCGGCGCGCGCGGAGGAAGGGGATGAACATGGCCGAAGACTGGCAGAGCCGCATC
>VGIY01000333.1 GCA_016867695.1 Candidatus Eiseniibacteriota bacterium
GCTGGTCCACCATCCGGCCGGCCTGCAGTACAGCGCGGAGACCGACTACCGCGCCTACGCCGCCGACAGCCTCTCGCTGCCCGACTGCCGGGAGGGCGTCAACCCGACCGTGCCGCTCGATGCCGCGGCCTCGGTCTGGTTCGTGATCGCCGCCTGGAGCGAGGCGAAGGAGTTCGCCGGGATCGAGTTCGGGTTCGGGCACTACGACGAGCAGGCCTACGCCATCGTCGACCATGGGCCCTGCTTCCCCGTCTCGGGGAGCGAGCTGGCCGACGCGGGCTGGCCCGGGCCGCTGGCGGGCACGACGCTGACGGCGGCGACGGCCTGGGAAGGGGCCTTCGTGCCCATCTACTACTTCGCCGGCTACGGGTACGCGGAGGGCGAGATCACCATCCAGGGGCGGGGGCCCGGATCCGTCGCCAGGGTCGAGAACGAGTCCGCCCGGCAGTTCGAGGTGCGCCCGAGCCGGTGCGGGGTCTTGGGGATCGGGCGGCCGGGGATCGCCGTCTGCCCGGAGCAGGGGATCGGTCAGGAGGTCCTGGCTTGGTTCGTCCCCGGGGCGGTCGAGTTGCCGCCGGGAACGAGTCACGCGTCCCTCGCGTCGGCGAGCCTCCCTTCGCCAGCCATCGACTCGCTGCTCGCCCGGCACTCGGTGACGCATGTGACCAGAACGTACCCCGGGGCGGTCAAGGACCTGGTCGGTTTCAGGGGTCGCTCCGGCAAGCGCGCCTATCTCACCGACCTGACCGGCCGGTACACCTTCGTCGCGCCCGGCGCCGAGCAGGCCGCTTCCCTGGCCGAGGCGCTGGCGGCCGAGGCCTCCGTGGTCCAGGCCGTGCGCAACGGCGTTGTCCTTGAAACTCTAGTGTTCCCCGATGAGTTCGAGCACGATCCCTACCAGTCAGATCCCTACAAGCACTGGCATCTGCACAACGTGGGCTCGGGCGGGTGCGTGGCCGACGTCGACATCGACGCTCCCGAGGCCTGGGACATCGAGCGGGGTGACGCCTCGATCCGGATCGCCATCGTAGACAACCCGGTGGCGGAGCATGAGGACCATCGCCCGATGTTCGCGCCCTGCGATGATGGCAGCAGCCATGGAAGCAACGTTGCCGGCATCGTCGGCGCCGAAACTGATAATGGCATCGGCATAGCAGCCGTGGATTGGGCGGCGAGCCTGGGCTGCTACGACGTCACCCCGCACTTGTACCCGCAACTGGACGTCGCCGGAGTCACGAACCTCATCGCCTCCGCTGTGGCGGACGGCTGCAGGATCCTCAATTGTAGCTGGGGAACGGACAAGGACGCAGCGGAGGAGTTCCGCTCGGCCTTCATCGACGCGTACAAGGCTGACGTCATGATCGTTGCCGCCGTTGGCAACTACCTCATGGGGCCGGAGCCGCTGCCGCTCGCTCCGGGGATGTGGGATCAGGGCACGCTAACCGTGGGCGCGATCGACTGCCGCGGCGACCGGGCCGACTTCTCCATCGCTCGCCCCTACATCGACGTGGCAGCTCCTGGGGAAAGCCTGTACACGACAGACCTGGACCACAGATACGCCTTCTTCCGCGGCACATCAGCAGCGGCGCCTGTCGTGAGCGGAGTGGGCTCTCTCATTCTGGCCTACGCGCTGCGCCGCGACCTGGACCTCGGGACAGACGACCTAGCGCAACTCATTCGCCTTGGAGCCGTGGATTTAGAGGATGCCGGCTGGGACAGCCTGACCGGTTGGGGTTGCGTGAACGCGCACAACAGCCTGCGGATCTTGAGCGACTCGACCTGGAACGTCTTCCGGCTGCTGGCGGAGGGTAGCTGCGGCCCCTGCAACACGGTGACCCAGCTCGGCACGGCGGACTACGTCCTTTGCGGCGTGCCCTGGGGTGCGGACAGCGTGTTCGACGGGCGCCTGGAGTTGACGAAGTACGAGGTGCAGCGAGAGGTGAGCCTGGGCGGGCCGGTCTTCTCCTACGCGCCGCCGGTGGTCTGGGGCCGCGGCCCGGACATGTACGGGTACGGTCTGGACAGCTTCGAGGAGGGGGAAGTCCTTTGGGGATACGGCCACTGCGACACGATGGGGACCGCCACGGACTCGACGGCGACGCTGCGCACCTGGGTGTACTTCGATGCGGCCGGGGACAGGTGGTTCCCCTGTCCGCCGGAGGATGTGGCCTGGGCATACGGGGTCTTCTCGGCTGCGGATCCTCAGGGCGTCAGGGGAGAGGGGGCATGGGGCATCCGGGGGCCGAGCGGACTGCGGGTCGGTGTCCGCAGTCCGCAGCACGGGGGAGCGACGATGACGCTGCGGCTGCCCGGGAAGGAGAGCTTGAAGGTGCGGGTGTTCGACGTGCAGGGCAGGCTGGTGAAGACGGTTGCGGACGGGATCCTGCCGGCAGGAGGCATAGAGCTCCGCTGGGATGGTCGCGACGAGAGGGGAGCGGTCGCGGGCTCCGGGCTCTACTGGGTGCGTGTGGACAGCCCGTGGGGCGTTGTGACGAGGCGCTTCATCATCGTGATGTGAGCGCGCCGAAGGGAAGCGAGACGTGGCAGAGCGAACGACCGATGAGGACGCTCGGGAGGAGGGGGTTTCGGGGCGGGCGAAGGCGTCCGGGAGGGCGAGCATGAGCGGGCGGGCGAGGGCGATGCTGGGGGTGCTGGGTGTCGTGTGCGTCTCCGCCGGTGCCGAGACGCTGTACGTGCGGCCGGACGGGACAGGGGACTACCCGACGATCCAGGCGGCAGTGGATGCGGCGACCGACGGCGATGTGATCGTGCTGGCGGACGGGGTCTTTCGGGGAGACGGGAATCGGAACATCCGCGTGGACTACAAGAACGTGACGATCACCTCCGAGTCGGGAGACCCGACGCGAACTGTGATCGACTGCGAGGACGCGGCGAGCGGGCATTGCGCATGGATGATACGGTGGAATCCGGTGCAGGTGGTCATCGAGGGCATGAGCATGATCCACGGGGACGGCGGCACGTCCTGGTCCGGAGGGGCTGCCAGTGTCAGCGAGTCCTGGAGGGTTGTGTTCCGCAACTGCATCTTCGCGGGCAACAGGGCTTACTACGGGGGGGCCATAGCGGGTAGGTGGTGCGAGATCTCGATTGTCTCCTGCACGTTCTATGACAACGAGGCGACCGCGTCCGGGGGCGGGGCCGCGTTGGCCATGGACGATCTTGGGTCCGCCGAGTTGAGCCACTGCATCGTGGCGTTCGGGCGCGCCGGGCGCGCGTTCGAGAGCCTGGGCGCGACGATCACCCTCGAGTGCTGCGACGTCTACGGAAATGCGGGCGGGGACTATGCCGGCCCGATCACTGGTCAGCTCGGGGTGAACGGCAACATCTCCGCGGATCCGCTCTTCTGCGACCCGGCCAGGCTGGACCTGAGCATCGCGACGGGTTCCCCCTGCGCTCCCGGCGGGGAGTGCGGCCTGATGGGCGCGCTGTCGATCGGCTGCGGCCCGACGCCGGCGGAGGCGACGACCTGGGGGGCGATCCAGGGGCTGTA
>VGIY01000334.1 GCA_016867695.1 Candidatus Eiseniibacteriota bacterium
GGTTGCCGGGGATCCCGCCGCCGGTGATGTGCGCCAGGCCGTGCAGCTCGGGCCGGTCCAGCCAGGGGGCGACTGCCGGCAGGTACATCCGGTGGCGCGCCGAAAGCGCCTCGCCGATCGTCCGGCCATCCTCCAGCCGCGCGTCGATACCCGGGCCCTCGTCGATCAGCACGCGGCGGGCGAGCGAGTAGCCGTTCGTGTGCAGCCCCCAGGAGGCGAGCCCGATCAGCGCGTCGCCGGGCGCGACGCGGTCGCCCGGCAGCAGGCGGCCGCGGCGCACCTCGCCGACGATGCAGCCGACGAGGTCGATCTCCCCTTCGACGTAGGTTCCCGGCATCTCCGCCGTCTCGCCGCCGAGCAGCGCGCAGCCCGCCTCGCGGCAGGCCTCGGCCATGCCCTCGCCGAGCGCGGCGATGGCCTCGACGTCGAGCTTCCCGGCGCCGATGTAGTCGAGGAAGAAGAGCGGGCGGGCGCCGTGGACGAGGATGTCGTCGACGCAGTGGGCGACGATGTCGTAGCCCGCGTCGCGCCAGCGGCCGGTCAGGCGGGCGACCTTCATCTTCGTCCCTACGCCGTCGATGCTGGCGATCAGCAGCCGCTCGCCCCCCGGCTCGGGGAAGGCGAAGAAGCCGCCGAAGCTGCCCAGATCGCTCTCGACACCGGGCACGCGCGTCGAGGCGGCCAGCGGCTTCAACCGGCGCACGACCTCGTCGGCGCTATCCAGGTCCACACCGGCGGCCCGGTAGGCGGGCGCCTCGTGCGCGGTCATCCCGAACCTCCCCTCTCCTCCGGCGCGACCGCGGGCGGCTTCGCCGACTCGGGCTCGACGCGCACCTCGGTCCAGGGGCGCGCGCCCAGCGCGCCCAGACGGCGGTTGAGCGCCGCCAGCGCGGCGAAGACGACCGCCCGCAGGCGATCCCCCTCGAGCCTGCAGGCCCCCACCCGCCGCTCGCAGTCGCGCGCGCGCAGGATGAGCGCCTCGACGGCGACGACGTCGCCGTCGCCGAGCCGGGCGACGGCCAGCTCCCCCGGCGCGAGCTGCGCGCCGGGAGCGAGCAGCGGTTCGAGCGCGGCGAGCGTCGCCTGGAGCACGAGCCGCTCGGTGCCCAGGCCGGCGGGGATGCCCTCGGCGCGGCCGCAGAGCCGGCGCCCGCCCGCATCCAGCGCGACCCTCACCGTGGCCCGCTGGCCGGCGACCTCGAGCTCGACCGAGCGGAAGAGAATGCGCGCCGCGAGCCCGCCGGCGCAGGCGGCATGCTCCCCGGCGCGGGCGGCGTGTTCCCCGGGGCAGGCGGCCCGTTCCCCGGGGCAGGCGGCCCGTTCCCCGGGGCCGGCGGCCCGTTCCTGCGCGCCGGCGCCCGGCGGCTCGCCGCAGGCGGCCGGCTCGTCGCTGCCCGCGCCGTGCGCATCGGCGCCCGCGGCCGGCTCCTCCCCCGGCTCGGGCCTGCGCATGGCGATGCTGATGCGCTTGTAGTCGACCTCGATGCCGAGCGCGGCGGCCAGGTAGGAGCGCACGTCGCGGGCGATGTTCTTCGCCCGCGAGCCGGGGCAGGCGGCGATGTGCACCTCGGCGATCTGCTCCCCCTCGAACCGCACGCACGCGGCCTCTACGCCGACGAGCGCCGCGAGCGCCCGCTCGATCGCCGGCGCGCCGGCGTCGCGGCCCCCGGCGGCGTCGCGCGGCTCCATCAGCGCGTCTCCGGCGGATCGAAGCGGCAGAGCTCGCCGAGCATCCGGCAGCGCTCGGCGACGGCGCGCGCGTCGGCGCGCGCCAGGCCGGCGACGCCGAAGGCCTCGACGGACAGCGAGGCGAGCGCGGTGCCGGCGGCGAGCGCGCAGGCGAAGGCGTCCCGGCGCCGCCAGTCCCGGCCCGCCAGACAGCCGACGAGCCCGCCGGCGAAGGCGTCGCCCGCGCCGGTGGGATCGACGACGCTCTCCAGCGGCAGCGCCGGCAGCGCGAGCCAGCCCCAGGGCCCGCAGGCGGTGACGCCGTTGGGCCCGCGCTTGATGACGATCACCTCCGCCCCGAGGCGCAGCGCGGCCAGCGACGCGCGCACGAGATCGGCCTCGCCGGTCAGCTCGCGAGCCTCCTCGTCGTTGAGCAGCAGCAGGTGGACGCGCGGCAGCACGGCCAGGAGCGCCTCGCGCGCCGAGCCGATCCAGTAGTTCATCGTGTCGATCGCCGAGAGGGCGACGGCGGGCATCTGCGCGAGGACGCCCTCCTGCAGGGCCGGATCGATGTTGCCGAGCAGCAGCGCCTCGGCCCCGCGGACCGGCTCGGGCAGCACCGGGCGGAAGGCGCCGAAGACCCCGACCTCGGTGCGCAGCGTCACGCGCTCCTTCAAGGAAGCGTCATAACTGCCATCCCAGCGAAAGGTTGGACCGCTCGCCCGCTCCACTCCGGCGAGGTCGACGCCGGCTCCGGCGAGCGTCTCCCAGTCTGCCGCGGGGAAGTCGTCGCCGACGACGGCGACGATCGCCGGCCGGGCGAAGAAGCGCGCGGCGAGCGAAGCGTACGAGGCGGAGCCGCCGAGGAGGTCGGCCCGCACGGCGCCCGGGGTGCGGATCGTGTCGAGCGCCACGGAGCCGACGATGACGACGCGCATCAGGCCCCTCCGTCCCCCGCTAGCGGAGGTCGCCGTCGTCGGCCGGCCAGGCGTCGTCGGCCGGCAGGTCCGGGTCGTCGGGCACCCCGCCGCCGGGCGAGCTGGGGCCGGGCTTGGCGCTCCCCCGACCTGCGGCGCCCATTGCCTCCCGCTCCCCGCCCTCGCCCTCCAGGGCGTCGTCTTCCTGAGAGCCGCCGCCCGGCAAATCCTCGCCCGCATCCTCTTCGCCGCCGAGCGCCTCTCGCGGCGCGTCGTCCCAGAGGCGTTCGAGCAGGTAGTACTCGCGCGTCTCGCGATGGAAGACGTGGACCACCCAGTCGACGTAGTCGAGCAGCACCCAGCGCCCGAACGTGCGCCCCTCGATGTGCCAGGGGGAGATGCCGTGGCGGCGGGCGAGCTCGTCGACGATCCAGTCGGCGATCGCGCGCACGTGCGGCTCGGTCCGCCCCGAGGCGATCAGGAAACAGTCGGTGTTCAGCGGAAAGGCCCGCAGGTCGAGGAGCAGGACATGGCCGGCCTTCTTCTCCAACGCCAGGGTGCCGCACAGCCGCGCGAGATCCGCCGTGGCCAGAACCTCCTGCGCCGATCGCCTCTTGCTCAAACACGCCCTCCGCGCTGGCCGTCCCCGGCAACGATCCTGCCGCGTCAGTCTAGCACCGGGCGGAGGGGGGATCAATCGGAGGGCTGCGGGAGGGCAGCCGGAGCCTTGCCGGAGAGTAGGCTTCCGATGGGCGGTCTGGCGTGCGGGCTTGGCTTGTTGCCACCGCCGGCCCGCCCACTCCATCCTCACCCGGGGCCGCTGCCCCGCTTCCCCGCCGCGCCCGCCATGCCCGCGCGCCGCCTCCACCGCCTCCCCCCCCCCCCCCCCCCCCAC
>VGIY01000335.1 GCA_016867695.1 Candidatus Eiseniibacteriota bacterium
GCCGCGAGCACTGCCTCGAGATCCAGCTGCCCTTCCTGCAGCAGGTCCTGCGCCATCCCTTCCGCATCGTGCCCATTCTCGTCTCGCAGGCGACCCAGGAAGACTGGCGCGAGATCGCCATCGCTCTCGCCCGGCATCTCGACGAACAAACGCTCGTCGTCGTCAGCTCCGACTTCACCCACTACGGCCCGCGCTTCGGCTACACCCCGTTCGAAACCGACGAGGACGCCAACCTGCGCCGGCTCGACAGGGGCGCGCTCGAGCCGATCCTCGATCTGGACGCGGGGGGATTCGCCGCCTACAAGGCGCGCACCGACATCTCGGTCTGCGGCGCGCACCCGATCGGGATCCTGATCGAAGTGCTGCTCCGGCCGGAGCTGCAGGCCCGCTGGGGGGGCGCGCCCGCGGGCCGGGTGCTCGACTACTACCGCTCGGCCGACCTGCTCGGCGACTTCGAGGACTCGGTCAGCTACGCCGCGGTGGCCTTCTTCCGCCCCGGCGACCTGCTGCCCGGCCCCGTCTGGCCTCCGCTGCTGGCCGGCCTCGAGCCGCCGGTCTCGCCGACCGGGGAGACGCGGGCCGAGGCCCCGGCGGCGCGCCCCGCCGCCGCGCCCTCCGCCGCACCCTCCGGGGCGCCCTCCAGGGCCGGCGAGACCGCCCCCTCGGGCCCGGCCGAAGCCTCGCCCGGCGCGGCGACCGATGTCTCGGCCGAGCTGCTCAATGAGGCCGAACGGCGCTTCCTGCTCGATCTGGCGCGGCGCACGCTTCTGGAGACGACCGCCGGAAGGCCCGCGCCCCGCGCGGCGGATTTCCCCGCGGGGGTGTCGGCGGAGAAGATGCTCGCCCCCACGGGCGTCTTCGTGACGCTGCACGAGCGAGGCGCGCTGCGCGGCTGCATCGGGCACATCTTCCCCCAGGAGCCCCTCGCCCAGGCGGTGATCTCGAACGCGGTCAGCGCCGCCTTCCACGACCCGCGCTTCGCGCCGGTGACGGCGGAGGAGATTCCGCGACTGCACCTCGAGATCTCGGTGCTGACGCCGCCGCGGGCCGTGTCCGGGCCCGAGGCGATCGTCGTCGGCCGCCACGGCGTGCTGCTCGAGCGGGGCGGGCGACGCGCGGTCTTCCTGCCGCAGGTCGCGCCGGAACAGGGCTGGGACCGGGAGACGATGCTCGGTCACCTCGCCGTCAAGGCCGGGCTCCCCCGCGACGCCTGGCGCCAGGGAGCGAGCTTCCAGGTCTTCGAGGCCTTCGTTTTCGAGGAGGACTGAGGGCGCCGCCGGCCGGGGCCGACGATGACCGGCGCCGTCAGGGCGCAGGCCGAGGGCGGGACGGCCGCCGCGCTCGATCCGCCCTGCCGCCCGCCTCGGCCCCGGGGGCGCCGAGGGCCTCGTCGCCGCCGAGGTCCGACCGGAGGAACCGATGCACCGACGCCGCCTGCTCGGGATGCTGGCCGGATGCGCCTGCGGGACGAGCCTCGCCCCGCGCCTGCTCGGCGGGGCCTTGCGCGCCCAGGACGCGATCGACTTCGCGATGCCGGGCGGGGAGCCGGCCGTCGGCCTTGCGCCGGCGCGCTTCGGCGAGCCGCTGCCCGGGGGCGAGATCCTCTGCCGCCTCTGCCCGCGGGAGTGCCGGATCGCCGACATGGCGCGGGGCTACTGCGGCGTGCGCGAGAATCGCCGCGGCGAGTTCTTCACCCTCGTCCACGGCCGCGTCTGTTCGCTGCACGCCGATCCGATCGAGAAGAAGCCCTTCTTCCACTTCCTGCCCGGCACCGACGCGCTCTCGCTGGCCACGCCGGGCTGCAACCTGGCGTGCCGCTTCTGCCAGAACTGGCAGATCTCGCAGTTCCGCCCCGAGCAGGTCCCCACGCGGGCGGCGTCGCCGGAGGCCTTGCTGCGCGCCGCCCGCGACCAGGGCGCGCCGACGCTCGCCTACACCTACAGCGAACCGACGATCTTCTACGAGTACATGCGCGACATCGCCGCCTACACGGCGCCGCGGGGGATCCGCAACGTGGTCGTCTCCAACGGCTACATCCAGGAGCGGCCGCTGCGCGAGCTCGCCCCGCACCTGTCCGCCTACAAGGTCGACCTGAAGGCCTTCACCGAGGAGTTCTACGCCCGGCAGTGCAACGCCGAGCTGGCGCCCGTCCTGGCGACGCTGGAGACGCTCAAGTCGATCGGGCTGTGGATGGAGATCGTCGTGCTCGTCATCCCGACGCTCAACGACGACGAGGCGAGCAACCAGGCGATGTTCCGCTGGATCCGCGCCACGCTCGGCCCGGAGGTGCCCCTGCACCTGACACGCTTCCATCCCACCTACAAGATCCTCAACCTGCCGCGCACGCCGGTGCCGACGCTGGAGCGCCTGCACGCCCTGGCCCGGGCCGAGGGGCTGCACTACGTCTACATCGGCAACGCGCCGGGGCACCCGACCGAATCGACCTACTGCCCCGGCTGCGGCGCGCGCGTGATCGAGCGCTACGGCTACGTGATCGGCGCGATCGCCCTCGACGCCGGGCGCTGCCGGGGCTGCGGGCATCCGATCCCCGGCGTGTGGAGCTAGGCGGAGACGGACGCCGCCCGGCGGAGCTGCGCGGCTCGGGGCGTCGCCGCCGGCTTGCCGCCGACCCACGCCAGCGCGCTGAGGAGCTTCACGCCGGCCAGCAGGCCGAGCGTGGCGGTGAAGCCGAGCAGCGGGACCAGGAGCGTGCCCGTCAGGAGCGCGCCGAAGAAGGCTCCGTAGTGGTCGATCGCGTCGGCCTGCCCGCCGGCGATCGCCGCCACCCGGGCGCGACTTCCGCCCGCGGGATCGGATGATGCCGGCAGGCCCCGGGCGAGGGCCCGGCGATCCGCCTCGCGCTGCGCGAGAAGCGCCGCGACCCAGGGGAACGGCAGCGCCGTCAGCACGCCGCATAGCGCGGCGAGCGCCAGGATCGCCGCCTCGGCGGCGGAAGGCGCTAGCCGCGGCAGGAGCCCGAGCAGCGGAATCCAGGCCAGCAGCAGCGCGACCCAGGCCAGATCCGCCAGGGCCGGCGCCCGCCGAACGCGCAAGCGCCAGCGGTTCCCCGCCAGCGCCCCGGCTCCGAGCCCGCACATGAAGACCGCGACGACCAGGCCGACGTTGAGGTAGAGCGTACCCACCGCCGTCTGGTAGAGGAGGAGAATCAGCAGGTCGGCACCCATCCCGACCATGCCCGTGCTGGCCAGGCTGACCGCCGCCGGGCCGTGGCGGCGGCGCAGCAGTAGGCCACCCACGGCCAGGAGCACCAAAACGCCTCCGCTCCAGGTCCAGGGGTGCCGGTGCCACGACGAGAGCATTCCCGAAAGGCCGCTGCCGGAGAGGCGGTCCCATAGCCGGATCTGCGCGAAATAGGCGATCGGCCGGCGGTCGCGATTCGCCGGCACCCCCGCGGCGAGCGCGCCGAAGACATCGCGCCGCAAGTGCTCCACCCGTTCGGCCGGCAGGAGCTGGGCGAAG
>VGIY01000336.1 GCA_016867695.1 Candidatus Eiseniibacteriota bacterium
CCGTGCGCTGGTCCGGGGAGACGAGGGGCTCGGCGGGCGCCGCGGTCTTCTTCTGCGAGATCCGCACGCCGCTGGGCACCGATCGACTCCGTCTCGTCCGGCTGCGATAGCTCTCTCCCCGGCACGCCCCGCGGCCCGGCCCCGATCCTGCTAGCAGCCTTGGCCGGGATGTCTCGCCGCGACAAGTTCCACCGCCCCGCCGCCCCGGCGGCCGTGCTCGCAGCCTGCCTGATCGCCGGCCTCGTGCTGGGAGAGGCCTGCCCCTGGCCGGCCCCCGCCGGGCGGCTGCAGGTCGCGGCGTGCGGCTTCGCCGCCTGCGCCGCCGCGGTCGCAGCCGCTGTCGGCGGCGGGCGGGGCCCGGCCGTCGCGTTGATCGCCGCGGCGCTCGCCTGCGGCTGCGGGCGCGGGGCGCTAGCCCGCGTGGACTGGGAGCGCAGCCGCGACGGCCTCGAGGGGCTCGCCGGACACGCCTGGGTCTCCGCAAGGCTTGCGCCCGGCCCGGGCGGCATCCTGCGCGCCGAGTTGCTCCAGGCGCGTCCCGCCGGCCGGCCGGCGCCGTGCGCGCCGCGCGTGCCGATCGCTCTCCTCGTCTCGGCGCAGGCTGCGGCGGGCCTTGCGCCGGGCTGGTGGGAGGGTCTGGCGCGGATCGACACGGCCGAAGCGGCGGGCAATCCGGGGGACTTCCCCGCCGACGCCTACCTGCGGGCGCGGGGGGCGGCCGGGTGGCTGCGCCCGCTCGACCTGCGCCCGGTCGGCGCCGAGTCGGGCGGACCCGCCGGCTCGCCCGGCGGGCTGGCCGGCGGGGCGGGCGGGGCCGCGGCACTGCGGCGCGCGCGCGGGGCCGTCGCCGGCAGACTCGAGCTCCTCCTGCCCGCCGAGCAGGCCGCCGTGGCTCGGGCGCTCCTGATGGGCCGGGTCGCCGCCGAGCCGGGCGACGAGCTCGTCTGGGCGCCGCTGCGCGAGGCGGGCGTCGGACACCTGCTCGCCGTCAGCGGACTGCACGTGGGCCTGCTCGCCGGCTTCACCGCGGGGGTCCTGCGTCTCCTCCCGCTGCCCGGACGGGCCCGCCTGCTGCTCCTGGCGCTGCTCCTCGCGGGCTACGGAGCCCTGACCGGCTGGAGCGCCTCGGTCACCCGCGCCGCCTGCGGCGGCATTCTCTGGTGCCTCCTGCGCGCCGCGGGACGCGCGCCCGAGGGCAGGACGCTGCTGGCCGCCGTCCTCGCGGCGCACTTGTGGGCCGAGCCGGGCGTCTGGCGGGATCTCGGATGCCGGCTGACCTACATCGTCACCTTCGCCATCCTCGGCGCCGCCGCGGCGGGGCGCGGACACGAGGCGGGCGGGATCCCCGGGGGTCGTCCGACGCGTCGGGTCGCACTGGGGATGGTCGTCATGTTCGCGGCGCAGTCGGCCGCCTGGCCGCTGCTCCTGGCGTCGCAGGGATGGGCGAGTCCCATCTACCTGGCGGCCAATCTGCTGGTCGTACCGCTCGCCGGGCTCCTGCTCGGCACCACTCTGCTCGGGCTCCTCTTCTCCCTCTGCCCGGGCTTCCCCGCCGACATCGCCGGCGGGCCGGCCCGGGCGCTCATCGAAGGTCTGCTGGCGGCCGGAGGGCGGGCCGCCGCCTGGGCCGGCTCGCTGCCCCTGGGCGGCGCGGTCGGCGCCCACCTCGGCGCCGCCGGCGCGCTCGCGGTCGCCGTCGTCTGGCACCCGCGCCGGCTGCCGCTGGGCGCTAGGGCGGCGCTGGCCGTCATCCTCTGCGCGGCGATCACGCTGGCCGCCCAGGCGCGAGCCGGGCAGACGCGCGCCGCCATGCTGGACGTGGGGCAGGGGGAGAGCTGGATGCTTCTGTGGCCCGGCGAGACCTGGGTCGTCGACCTCGGGCCGGCCGAGCCGGGGGACGCCAGGGCGACGGCCAGGCTCGCTCGCGCGCTGCGCCAGCACGGGCGCCGCCGCATCGACCGGCTCTTCCTCACGCACGACGACGCCGACCACACGGGCGCGCTGCCCGGACTCGTCGCCTCCGAACTGCCGATCGATCGCATCCACTTCCCCGACGGCTGGACGCCCACGGAGCGCACCGCGGCGGCGCTGGCCCAGGCGGTGGCCCAGGGCGCACGGCTCGAGGCGCTTTCGCGCGGCGACACGCTCGCCGCGACCGGGGCTCGGCGCCGCGGCGCCGAGCGCGAGGAGAAGGTCCTGGCCCTCGTCCTCCATCCGCCGCGGGGAGGAAGGGGCGAGGGGGCGCGCAACGAAGGCTGTCTGGGTCTGCTCGTCGCCTTCGGCGCGGTGACGATCGCCATCACGGCCGACTCCCCGGCGGCCGTCCTCGAGGAGTGGGTGGAGCGCGGACTGGGCCGCTGCACGATCGTCTCGGCCGCGCACCACGGGAGCGCCGACTCGACGCCCCGCTCCTTCCTGGAAGCGGCGGCCCCCGAGGCGGTGCTCGTCAGCGCCGGCCGCGGGAACCGTCACGGCCACCCGGCGACCGCGGTGCTCGAGCGCATCGCCGGTTGCGGGGCCTGGCTGCTGCGCACCGACCGGGACGGGCAGATCCGGCTGCGCCTGTCGGGCGGGCGCTGGATCCTGGAGGGCCACCGGTCCGGTCGCAGCGTGGAGCTGGAGACGGCGACACCCCCGGCCCCGGCCGTTCTTGAGGGCGGTCCGCGCCCGTGCTATAAGAGCCGGGCCCCGAATGCGGGTCGCGAGTGAAACAAAGGAGGACCCATGCACGCTGGATCCCCCACCGACCGGGCCGTACCCGGTCCGACCGGCTCCTCGGAGTCGCCCGTCGCCGCCGGCGCATTCATGGGCCTCGAGGCCCTCGGGCTGCGGCCGAACCACCGCGGCAAGGTGCGCGAGATCGTCGACCTCGGCGCCGAGCTGCTGATCGTGGCCACCGACCGCCTTTCCGCCTTCGACCAGGTGCTGCCCACCGGGATCCCGGAGCGGGGGATCCTGCTGACGCGCCTCTCGGCATTCTGGTTCCGCGGCTTCGCCGACTTCCTGCCGACGCATTTCCTGAGCCTCTCGGTCGACGGCCTGCCCGCCGATCTGGCCAGGCATCGAGCGCTGCTGGAGGGCCGGGCGATGCGCGTGCGCAAGGCCGAGCGCCTCCCGGTCGAGTGCGTCGTTCGCGGCTACCTGGCCGGATCGGGCTACCAGGCGTATCGCGAGACGGGATCGATCTGCGGCGTCGCCCTGCCCGCCGGCCTCGGCAACTACGCCCGGCTGCCCGAGCCGATCTTCACGCCGACGACGAAGGCCGACCAGGGCCATGACGAGCCGATGACCTTCGCCGAGCTGCAAGCCCTGGTGGGCGCCGAACTCGCCGAACGGCTGCGGCGCACGAGCCTCGAGGTCTACTCGCGCGGCGCCGCCCACGCCGAGAGGCGGGGGATCGTGATCGCCGACACCAAGTTCGAGTTCGGCTGGATCGACGGCGACCTGGCGCTCATCGACG
>VGIY01000337.1 GCA_016867695.1 Candidatus Eiseniibacteriota bacterium
AAGCGCCAGCCGGAGCGGCAACCGGAGCGGCAGCCCAAGTGGCGCCAGGCGCTCGAGCGCAAGCTCGCCCTGCTGCCCGACGCGCCGGGGGTCTACCTGCTGCGCGGCCGCGGCGGCCGCCTGCTCTACGTCGGCAAGGCCAAGCGCCTGCCGCCCCGCGTGCGCAGCTACTTCCGCGGCCCGGCGACGGGCGACCCGCGCCGCGACGCGCTGCGCGGCCTGGTGCGCGACCTCGACTACATCGTCGCCGCCAGCGAGACCGAGGCGCTGCTGCTCGAGGCCAATCTCGTCCGCGCGCACGCCCCGCGCTTCAACGTCGAGCTCAAGGACGACAAGCGCTATCCCTACCTGCGGCTCGATGCGGCGCACCCCTTCCCGCGCCTCGAGGTCGTGCGCCGGGCGCCCCCCGACGGGGCCCGCTACTTCGGCCCTTTCGTCCACGCCGGCGACCTGCGCCGGCTGCTGCGCTCCCTGCGCCGGATCTTCCCGCTGCGCTCGTGCGCCGACCGGCGGCTGGCGCGCGGCGGCCGGGAGTGCCTCTACCATCACATCGGGCTCTGCCGGGCCCCCTGCACGGGCCGCATCGAGGAAGCCGCCTATCGCCGGCTGGTCGAAGACCTCACCGCCTTCCTGGAGGGACGCGGAGAGGCGCTGCTGAGCCACTGGCGCGGCGAGATGGAGCGCAGCGCGGAGGGATTGCGCTTCGAGGAGGCGGCCCGGCTGCGCGACGACATCGGCCGGCTGCGGTCGCTCATGGAGGCGCAGCGCGTCGTCGATCCGCGCCGCCCCGACCTGGACGCCGTCGCCCTCGTGGGTCGCGGCCCCCGGGCGGCGCTGGCGGTCTTCTCGCACCGCGGCGGGGCGGTCGTCGGCGCCTGGAGGATCGCCGTGCGCCGGGCGCGCGAGGCCGCTCCCGCCGAGATCATGGAGGCGGCGCTGACGCGCCACTATCAGGAGCGCGAACGGGTGCCGTCGCTCATCCTGGTCAACCATCCCCCGCGCAACCGGGAGATCCTCGAGGCCTGGCTCGGCGAGCGGGCGGGGGGGGGCGCGCGCATCCGCGCGGCGCGCAGCGGCCCGCGCGCGCGGCTGCTCCAGGCGGCGGCCGACAACGCCCGCCTGTGGCTCGAGGAGCTCGAACTCGCCGGCCGCGGGCGGCGCAAGCGCTCCGGCGAGGCGGTGCAGGCCCTGCACTCCGCGCTGCGCCTGCCCGTCGCCCCCCGGCGCATCGAGGGCTACGACGTCAGCCACCTGCAGGGGGGCCACGCGGTCGGCTCGCTGGTCACCTTCGTCGACGGCCGTCCGCTGAAGAGCGGCTACCGGCACTTCCGCATCCGCGCGGCGCCGGCCGCCGACGACTTCGCCGCGCTGGCCGAGGTGCTCGGGCGCAGGCTGGCGCGCCTGCGCGAGGAGGGGGAAGAGGCGCCCGATCTGATCCTGATCGACGGGGGACGGGGGCAGGCGGCCAGGGCCGCGGCCGTCCTCGCCGGGCAGGGGCGCGGGGACTTGCCGCTGGCGGCTCTCGCCAAGCGCGCGGAGGAGATCTTCCTGCCAGGCGAGCGGGAGGCGCTGCGCCTGCCGCGGGCATCCCCCGGGCTCCAACTCCTGCAGCGCGTGCGCGACGAGGCGCACCGCTTCGCGGTCGGCTACCACAGGCGGCTGCGGAGCCGCTTCCTGGACGAGTCGCCGCTGGAGAAGATCCCCGGCCTGGGCCCGGCGCGCAGCCGCGCCCTGCTGGAGCACTTCGGCGGTCTCTCAGCCTTGCGCGCCGCCGGCCGCGACCGGATCATGGCCGTGCCCGGCATCGGGCCCGGCCTGGCGGGGCGCATCGAGGAGGCTTTGCGCGGCGGAGGCGAGGATGGCTAGAGCCAGAACGGCCGCCGGGCGCTCCCGCTCTGCCGAAGCGCGGCGGGCGGCGGCGGCGCCCGAGCGCTCCGCGCGCCGGGGGGCGCTCCCGACCATGGGCGGGAGCGCACGGCTGCCGCTCGCATCTGGCGTCGGCGAGCGCGAGGCGGATTCCCGGCCCCGCGGCCCGGAGTCCGGGCTGCCCGCCCCAGCGCGCGAGGCGCTGGAGGGATTCCTCTTCCACCTCGCGCTCGTGCGCGGCGCCTCGCCGCACACGGTCAGCGCTTACCGCGGCGACCTGGTCTCGCTCCTGCGCCATCTCTCCGCGCGGGGCCTCCCCGGCCCGGCCGAGGCCGACGAGGGGCAGCTGCGCGCCTACCTGATCGCGCTCCACGAGAGGGGCCGGCGCGCGGCCGGCGTCGCCAGGGCGCGCTCGGCGATCAAGACCTTCTTCGCCTTCCTCGCGGACGAGGGCGTCGTCCGCGAGGATCCCGCCTGCGATCTGCCCGCCCCGGCCGGCTGGCGGCGCCTGCCGCGGGCGCTCGGTCGCGACGAGGCCACCCGCCTGGTCGAGTCGGTCGCCGGCGGCGCCGCGCTCGACCTGCGCGACCGCGCCCTGCTCGAGTGCGCCTACGGCACCGGGGCGCGCGTCTCGGAGCTGTTGGGGCTGCGCCTCGACGACTGCCGTTGGGAGGAGCGGCTGCTGCGCTTCGCCGGCAAGGGGGGGAGGATCCGGCTCGTTCCCGCGGGCGAACCGGCGCTGCGGGCGCTACTGGCCTATATTGACCTGGGTCGGCCTCTGCTGGCGGCCCGCAGGGGCGGCGCGGGGCCGGCGCCCGAGACGATCTTCCTCAACGCGAGGGGCGGGACCTTGAGCCGCATGGGATTCTGGAAGATCCTGGGCCGCAGGGCGCGGGAGGCGGGGCTCGCGGAACGCATCCATCCCCACCTGCTGCGCCACACCTACGCCACGCACCTGCTCCACGGCGGCGCCTCGCTGCGCGTCGTCCAGGAGCTGCTGGGCCACGCCCGCCTCTCGACGACACAGATCTATACGAGCGTCGATGAGGCCTACCTGCAGTCGATGCACAGGCGCTATCATCCCCGGGGCTGAGGACCAGGAGGGCCGATGATCGGAACCGAGACGGGTTTCCCTGGAAGCACGCGCGGATCGAGGCGGATCCGGCGCGTCGTCGCCGCCGCTCTCCTCGCCGCGGCGACGGTCCTGGCCCTGGCCGCCGCTCCGGCCGGGGCCTACGAGCACCGGCGCAACACGCCGAGCGTCGGCGGCCAGCTCCAGTACGGCGACCTGCAGTACGACTCCGACTGGGGGGACTACTACGGCGCCGGCCGGGGCGGCGCCGTGCGTCTGCGCCAGTACATCGCCCGCAATCGCGCGCTGGGGCTCTCCTTCGAGCTGCAGAAGTTCCGCCGCGCGTCGAACCGGGGGCCCGAGGTGGACGGCTTCCACCCCGACTACTGGCAAGCGCAGATCCTGATGGTCGATTACTACGCCTACATCCGCCGTCCGTCCAAGGTCACCCAGTATGTCGTCGGCGCGGCGGGATTCTATCGTCCCGAGATCAT
>VGIY01000338.1 GCA_016867695.1 Candidatus Eiseniibacteriota bacterium
GGCCCGGGAATCTTCTCTGCCCCGTCGGCACGCCCTACCGCGATCTGCTCGACGCCTGCGGCGGCCTCGCCGAGGACGCCGCTCGCGTCGTGTCCGGCGGGCCGATGATGGGCTTCACCGTCGGAGATCTCGACACGCCGGTGACGAAGGGCACGAGCGGCCTGACGGTGCTCAGCCGCGAGGAGGTCGCCCGCATCCGGGAGACCGCCTGCGTGCGCTGCGGCCGATGCGTCGACGTGTGCCCTCTAAGTCTGACGCCGACGAAGATGGCCCAGGCGGCGCGCTTCCGGAACTGGGAGGTCGCCCGCCGCTACCAGCTTCTCGCCTGCTGCGAGTGCGGCTGCTGCGGCTACGAGTGTCCCGCGGGGATCCCCCTGGTGCAGCTGATCCGCACGGGCAAGGCGGTCATGCCCCGGTCGTAGGAGGTAGGGATGAGCGGGATCGCCGCGCCGGAGGCGTCGCCGGGGCCCCGGCTCGAGGTTTCACCCGGGCCCCACATCGCGCGCGCGGGGCTGACCACGCGCCGGATGATGCTCGACGTGCTCATCGCTCTCGCGCCGGTCACGGCGGTGTCGATCTATCTCTTCCGCTGGCACGCGATCCTCCAGATCGCGATCGGCGTCCTCGGGTGCTCCCTCTTCGAGCTGCTCTTCGCCCGGATGAGGGGGCGGCCGAGCCCGCTCGGCGATCTCTCCGCCGCGGTGACGGGCCTGATCCTGGCCCTGTCGCTCCCCTGGAGCGCGCCCTGGTACGTCGGCCTCGTCGGATCGCTCGTCGCCGTCGGGATCGGGAAGGTCGTCTTCGGCGGCCTCGGGCAGAACATCTTCAACCCGGCGATGGTCGGCCGCGCCTTCGTCATGGTCTGCTTCCCTGCCGCGCTGGGCGCCGCCGCCTACCAGATGGCGGGCGACGGGGCGGCGATCGTGACGCAGGCGACGCCCCTCACGGCCGCGAAGCAGCTGGGGCAGTCGGCTCCGCTCTGGCCGCTCCTGGTGGGCACGGTCAACGGATCGCTCGGGGAGACGAGCGCGCTCGGCTGCCTCCTCGGGGGGATCTACCTCTGCCTGCGCAGGACCGCGGCGTGGCGGATCCCGCTGGGCATCATCGCCGCGGCGGCCCTGCTCGGCGGCATCCAGAACCTCGCCGCCCCCGCCGCGGGGTGGACCGTTCTCCATCACCTGGCCGGCGGCGCGCTGCTCTTCGGGGCGTTCTTCATCGCCACCGACCCGGTCACGAGCCCGCTGACGCCTCGCGGCATGTGGATCTACGGGATCGGGATCGGCGCTATGGTGATGTTCCTGCGCGCCTACAGCGGGTATCCGGAGGGGGTGGTGGCCGCCGTGCTCCTCCTGAACGGCGCGACGCCGCTGATCGACCGCTTCACGATCCCGCGCCCCGTGGGCGGGCCGGTTCCGGCGAGGAGGTGAGCGGGTGAGCGGGTGGAGAGATCTTCGATCGGGCTGGCTGGTCCTCGCCCTCGCGCTCTTCTTCGGCGCGGCGCTCGCGGGGGTGCACCGGCTCCTGGCGGCGAGGATCGCGGCTAACGTGCTGCACGAGACGCTGTCGCAGATCCCCGCCCTCGTGCCCGGGGCCGACGGAGGCGCCCCGGTCGACATCCGTGGGCGGACCGTCTATCGGGCCGAGGCGGCCGGCCGGACGCTGGGCTGGGTGGTTCCCTCGGGCGGCCAGGGCTTCGCCGATCGGATCGACCTCCTAATCGGCCTCGACGCGGACGGATCGACGCTCACGGGCCTCTACATACTGGGGCAGAAGGAGACGCCGGGCCTCGGCAACAAGATCATCGAGGAGCCCTGGCGCGGGCAGTTCCGGGGGAAGTCGACGGGCCAGCCACTGGTCGTCAAGAAGGGAGACCCCTCGTCCGGGAACGAGATCCGCAGCGTCACCGGCGCGACGATCTCCGCGGAGAGCGTCTGCGGGATCGTGAACCAGACGGTCGCCGAGATGCAGGCCGCGCTGGCGCAAGCGACGCGGGAGGAGCCGGACCGATGAGCGCGCACCAACCCACCGCGGCGGAGCGCTTCCTCCAGGGGATCATCCCCGAGAACCCGATCTACCGCCAGCTCCTCGGGTTGTGCCCGACGCTGGCGGTGACCAACGGCATGCGGGCGGCGATGACGATGGCCGGGGCGACCGCCTTCGTGCTCATCTGCGCGAGCGTGCTGACGAGCCTGATCCGCGGGCTGCTCAAGCCCCATCTGCGCATCCTCGTCTTCACGCTGACCATCGCCGCCTTCGTCACCATCGCCGACCGCTTCCTGGCGGCCTACATGTACGCCATGAGCAAGCAGCTCGGGCCCTACATCCCGCTGATCATCGTCAACTGCATCATCATCAGCCGCTGCGAGGTGTGCTCCTCCAAGCAGGGCGTTTTCACCGCCGCGGCGGACGCCGGCGGCGTCTCCCTGGGATTCGCGCTGGCCCTGGCGAGCATCGCCACCGTGCGCGAGATCCTCGGCGCCGGGACCTGGTTCGGGCTGCGCGTCATGCCCGCGGTCTGGCCCGACTGGGTGGTCATGGTCCTGCCCCCCGGAGCCTTCCTCACGCTCGGGCTCCTCCTCGGCGGAGCCAACTGGATCCGGGCGGCGCGGGAGAAGCGCCGCGGCGCTTCCCGGGCCGCGTAGGGAGGTACGGAGATGGACTGGATCGGATCGCTCGTCCTGATCGCCGTCGGCGCGATGCTGATCAACAACTTCGTTCTCTACTACTTCGTCGGCATCTGCCCCTTCATCGGCGTTTCGCGGCGCGTCGACATGGCGTTCGGCATGGGCCTGGCGGTCACCTTCGTCATCTCGATCGCCGCGCTGCTGAGCTGGGCCTTCACCTACTTCCTCCTGCGCCCGAACGCTCCTCTCGCCGTGGCCGTCTGGGAAGCCGTGTCGCCCGGGTCGGCGGCGAACGTCGATCTGAGCATCCTCAGCTACATCATCTACATCTTCGTCATCGCCTCCTCGGTGCAGTTCGTGGAGATGTACGTCCGCAAGTTCTTCCCGGCCCTCTACAAGTCGTTCGGGATCTTCCTGCCGCTGATCACCACGAACTGCGCGATCCTCTTCGCCTGCCTGGAGATCCTCAAGCGCGTCGCCGGCGCCAAGCCGGCGGAGGTCTGGGGGCTGCATCAGGCGCTCACGCTCGCGCTCTTCGGCGGCCTGGGGTTCACGCTGGCCATCGTCCTGATGGCCGGGATCCGGGAGGAACTTGACTTCGCCGACGTCCCCGTCCACCTGCGGGGGGCGGGCATCACCTTCATCGTGGCGGGGATCCTCGCCCTGGCCTTCATGGGCTTCACCGGCGTGGATCGCAGCCTGGCCGCGGTCCTTCTGAGGTAGATCCGTGGACGGAACCTGGATCGTCGTGGGGCTGGCGGGGGGGACGATGGTCCTCCTGGGGGGGGCCATGAGCCTCGTCCTCGG
>VGIY01000339.1 GCA_016867695.1 Candidatus Eiseniibacteriota bacterium
CCCCACCGCCCGCCGCGGCGAGCGGCGCCCCTCTCGCCGCGGGAAGCCGCGCCGCGGGCGGAGCCGCGCCCGTCGTCGCGCCCGGCTCCGCTCGCGCCTGGAGCGGGCGGCGCCTGGCCGCCGCGGCGCTCGTCCTGCTGCTGGCCGTGGCGGCGACAGCCGCCGCGCGCGCCCAGTACGCCCACTGGCGCAGCACCGAGACGATCTACGGGCACATGCTCCGCCACGCGCCGGGCGAAGCGCTCCTGCACAGCAACTACGCCCTGGAGCTGCAGCGCCGCGGGCGCCCCGATGAGGCGCTGCGCGCGCTCGAGACGGCCGCGCGCCTGCGTCCCGAGGACGCGCGCATCCAGGCCAACCTGGGGTCGGCGCTCGTGCAGCTCGGCCGCTTCGAGGAGGCGCTGCCCCGCTTCACCGCGGCGCTGGCGACGACCTTGGCGCCGGCGCAGGTCCGCAGCAGCCTCGGCAACGCCCTGGTCAGCCTGGGGCGCTTCGCCGAGGCCGACGGGCACTTCCGCGAAGCGCTGCGCATCGACCCCCGCTCGGCCGACGCGCACACGAACCTCGGCCGGGCGCTGGCGATGCAGGGGGACCTCGAGGGGGCGATCGCGAGCTTCCGCCAGGCCATCGCCTGCGACCCGCTCCTCCACACCGCGCACGGCAACCTGGGGGGGCTGCTGGCGAGGCGAGGCGACCACGCCGCCGCCCTGGCGCACTATGAGACCGCGCTGCGCATCGAGCCGCGGTTCGCCGAGGCCCACAGCAACATGGCCGTCAGCCTGGCCGCGCTGGGACGGCCGGACGAGGCCGCCGCCCGCTTCCGCGAGGCGCTGCGCCTGGCGCCGCACCTGTTCCAGGCGCACCGCGGCCTGGGCGATCTCCAGGCCGCGCGAGGCCGCTGGAGCGAGGCGTTGCGGGAGTACGAGGCCGCGCTGCGCATTCAGCCCCGTGATCCCCAGGCGCGGGCGGGGGCGGAGCGGGCCCGGGCCGCGCTGGCGGCCCCGCCCGGGAGGTGAGGCGGCGATCGAGCCGCGCGGGAAAGCCGCTCGGCGAAGGGCTCCCGCTCGGCGAAGGGAGGACGACATGGCCGTGGAGAGGATCCGGACGGGACTGCTGCTGATCGTCCTGGGCGCGCTCGGCGAGGTCCACGAGTTCGTTCTCAGCCCGAAGGCGGAGTTCGTCCCCGTGCTGCTCTTCGCCCTGGTCGTCGCCCGCGGCGCGACGATCCTCTTCACCCGCTCCGGCCGCTAGGCCGAAGTGCCGATCCAGGGAGGGGCGCCCGCCGCTTCCCTCTCGGCGATCCGCAGGAGGCGGCGCAGCGCCGCGGTCAGCCCCGCCGCCGGGATGGGCCGACAGAGCGCTCCGGCCGTGCCGCGAGGCAGCGCGAGCGGCGAGAGCCGTCCCAGGCGCTCGGCGCTCGCGGCGATGAACAGCACCGGCAGGCCCGCCCAGCCTTCCTCGATCTCCCGCCAGTAGGACTGGCCGTCGCGCCGCTCATCGAAGGCCTCGCTGACCAGCACCCGCGCCGGGCGCTCGCGCAGCCGGCGCAGCGTCTCCCTCGGCGTCGCCGCCGCGCGCGCGCCGATGCCCGCGCTGGCCAGATAGCGCTCCAGCAGGCGCGCCTCTCGCGCGTCGCGCAGCGCCAGCAGGACATCCTCCTCGCCGCCCGGAGGCGAGCCCGGCCCCCAGGCCGACGGGCGCAGCGTCCGGCAGATCTCGGCGACGCAGGCTTGCGCGCCCCGATCGGCGGGCAGGAGCCGCACGGGCAGATCGAGCGCCTCGATCTCCCGGGCGTACGCCTCCGGCCGCGACGCGAGCGCCCAGACGGGCGCCGGCGGCAGAGCCAGGCCGGGATGCCCGATCGACTGGTAGGCCAGCAGCGTCTCCAGGTCCATCAGCGACGGGGTCCGGCCCTGGAGCGTGCAGGCCACGGCGCAAGGGAAGTGGAGGTCGAACGCGGCGATCGCCTCGGGCAGCGAGGCGACCCAGGCGGAGGCGTAGCGGGCACGCGCCAACTCGGCGCGCAGCCTCGCGGCCAGCGCCCCGTCGCGCATCCAGATGAGGACATGTCCGACCGTATCGGAGCTGCGCAAGGCCTCGGCCTCGGGCTGCTCCCCGCCTGTCGCCGTCGCCTCCTCGGGAAGTGGGCAGCATGCGACTCGAGGGGGGCAGGATACAGGGGCGCGCGCCGAACGCAAGCTCGCGTTCGGGACCGGAGCGGGCGCGCCTCCGCCAGGCGCCGCAGGGAGCCGCAGCCCGCGGGCGCCCCGGGGCCGTCGCGGCTCAGCGGGAGCGTCGCGGCCCGAGGATCTCCCCCCGCTGGGCCATCAGGCCGAAGATGCCCCCGGTGTGGACGAAGAGGATCCGCTCTCCCGGGGGGAGCGCTCCGCTGCGCAGGTCGGCCAGCAGGCCGGTCATCGCCTTGCCGGTGTAGACGGGATCGAGGACGATGCCCTCCGCGCGGGCCGCCTCGCGGATCACCACCGTCTCCTCGGCGTAGGCGGCGCCGTAGGCCGGCCCCTCAAAGCCGGCCACGATCTCGAGCTCCTCCGGATCCAGCGCCGCGCGAACCCCGTAGCGGCGGCCGAAGCGCTCCACGATCGTCCGCACCTGCGAACGGAAGTAGCCGCGATCGCGCTGCACGAGATAGCTGCGCACGCGCACGTCGAGGCCGAGCAGGCGCGCTCCCATCCAGAGCCCCGCGTGCGTTCCCCCCGACCCCATCGCGCAAACGATCCGCCGCCAGGGAAAGGAGGGTTCCTGCTCGCGCAGCTCCGCCAGCATCGCCACATAGCCCCAGGCGCCGATCTCGTTCGAGGCGCCCTCGGGGATCACGTAGGGCCGCTCGCCGCGGCCGCGCAGCTCCCCGGCCAGCGCGGCCATCCGCGCGTCGCGATCCTCGTATCCGGCGGCGTCCACCCAGCGCACCTCGGCGCCGAGCAGCTCGTCCAGGAAGAGGTTGCCGTCGGGGGGCGCGGCCGGCGCCTCTCCGCGCAGCAGCAGCGCGCAGCGCAACCCCAGGCGCGCCGCCGCCCCCGCCGTCGCGCGGGCGTGATTCGACTGCGCTCCGCCGCAGGTGACGACCGCCGTGGCCCCGGCCGCGAGCGCGTCGGCGAGCACGAACTCGAGCTTGCGGATCTTGTTGCCGCTCAGGAGGCACCCGCTCAGGTCGTCGCGCTTGATGTCGATCGCCGCCGGCAGCGCCGCGCTCAGGCGGGCCAGCGGATGCCAGGGCGTCGGCAGGTGGGCCAGGCGCTCGCGCGGCGGAAACGGCGGGCCCTCGCTCCCGCGCGGCCGGACATGGGCGTTCATCTCAGAAGATCTTCTTCAGCCACTCGAAGCCGAAGACGCGCTGGGCGTCGTTGAACACGATGACGACGACGAGCGCGAGCAGCATCAGCATGCCCGCCTGCTGCACGGCCATC
>VGIY01000340.1 GCA_016867695.1 Candidatus Eiseniibacteriota bacterium
AGCATCTCTCCCAGGCGCCTCTCCTCGCCGACGCGATTGGCCGTCACGGCGAAGATGCGGTTCTCCAGACACCGCACCGGCATCGCCTCCTGGCAGTAGGGCAGGACGAGGTTGGCCATGTGCACGAGGATCCGGGCTCCCTCCAGGGCGAGACACCGCGCCGTCTCGGGGAAGATCCAATCGAAGCAGATCATCGGGCCCAGGCGCCCGCAGGAGCTGTCGAGCGCGCGCGGCGGCGCGTCGCCGGGGTCGAAGACGCGGCGCTCGGTGTCGAAGAGGTGGATCTTGCGATAGCAGCCGAGCGGCCTTCCGCGATCGAAGAGCGCCGCCGAGTTGTACAGCCGGCCGTCGGGAGCCCGCTCGGCGAAGCCGCCGGCGACGACGGAGCCGCAATCGCCCGAGAGGGCGGCCAGGAACCGGCAGGTGCGACCGTCGGGATAGGTCTCGGCCAGCGGCGCCAGCTCGGCGCGGTCGCGGAAGAGGTAGCCGGTGTTGAAGAGCTCCGGGAGCACGTGCAGCCGGGCCGGCGTCTGCTCTGCGAGCCGCCCGGCTTCGGCCAGGTTACGCTCGACTTCACCCCATAGGGGGTGTGTTTGCAGCGCGGCCACCCGGATCATCACCGCTTCTCCTCCCCGCGGCCCGGCGCCGGCCGGGTCGTTCACTTCAGCAGCAGCAGCTGTCTCGTCGTCGCCCGTCCGTCGAGACTCAGCTGATAGAAGTAGATCCCACTGGCGCGATCCCGGCCGCCGTCGTCCCGTCCGTCCCAGTGGATCTCGTAGCGGCCGGCCGGCAGTCGCTGGTCGAGCAGCGTGCGCACCGGCCGGCTCTTGATGTCGAAGATCGCCAGGCCGACGAGCGTCGTCCGGGGCAGGTCGAAGGCCATGATCGACAGCGCCGCGTCGCGGCCGGCCGAACGGGTGAAGTCGATGGGCCCTCGCGAAGGCGGGGCCCGGCGCAGGCGTTCCGCCATCAGCGCTCCGGTGCGCGCCGGCCCGCCCGCCAGCATCGCCCAGGGGAGGAGCTCGGGGTCGCACAGCGCGCCGAGACTCCAGAGGTGCAGGCCGCGGCGCAGCTCGGTGGCGGCGAGCAGCTCCAGGCCGCCGTCGCCGTCGATGTCGGTCACCGCCGGCGTGGCGCGCACGATCTCGTCCCCGGGAATGAAGACCGGGAAGCCGTGCAGCGGGTCGCCCGCGGCGTCGAAGGCCGACAGCCAGGCGCGCGTTTCGACGCCGGTCGATAGCGAGGCGACGAGGATGTCGACGCTGCCGTTGCCGTCGAGATCGACCAGCAGCGGCGAGGCGTTGACCGTGCGCTCGCGCATCCGCAGGGGCCAGCCGGGGAGCGGTTGGGCGCCGCGCCCGTCCAGCGCGTAGAGGATGGCGTCCCCGCCGATCGTCGCCGCCACGATCTCGGCCGCGCCGTCGCCGGTCAGGTCGCCGAGGGCGACGGCGGCGTTGCAGGTCTCGCCCAGGGGGAAGGGCCACCCCGGCAGGAGCGATCCGCGCGCGTCGAGCACCACGATCGTGGCCGGGCCCTCCAGGCCGCGCTCCGTCGCGAGGACGATCTCGGGCGCGCCGTCGCCGGTCGCGTCGCCGACGGCCACGCCGCCGTAGCCGGCGCGGGCGCCGAAGGGAAGCTCGACGGGCCAGCCCGGCAGCGCGCGCCCCGCGCCGCTCCAGGCGTGGACGGTGCCCGCGTTCGTGGCGACGACGATCTCTGGCAGGCGGTCGCCGTCGAGGTCGGCGAGCGCGGGGGAGGCGCAGATCCCGGCTGGATTGGGGGGATCGGTGTTCGGCGGCAGCACCTTGGGCCAGCCGGGCCAGACGCGGCCTCGTCCGTCGAGGACGCAGACGAGCCCCGTCGACGTGCCCACGCAGATCTCCCGCGAGCCGTCTCCGTTCAGATCCTCCAGCGCGGCGGCGCCGAAGATCGAGCCGGTGGGGAAGCCCTCGTAGTGGAGCGTCACCGGGAACCCGGGCAGCGGGCGTCCGCTCGCATCCCAGGCGTGGACCCGGCCGGCCAGATCGCCGATGACGATGTCCGGCGTGCCGTCGCCGTCGACGTCGCCCGCCGACGGGGCGGCGTAGAAGGCCGAGTCGACGCGCTGCGGCCAGCCGGGCAGGATGTCGCCGCGGGGCGTCAGGCAGAACAGGGCGCCGCCGGTGGTGGCGACGAGGATCTCGAGCACGCCGTCGTCATCGAAGTCGGCCAGCCCCGGGCCTCCCGCGCAGGGGTCCTGGGTGACGAAGGGGAAGCCGGGCAGCGGCGAGAGCGTCGTCAGGGGGACATCGGGAATCGGCGGGCCCTCGACGAGCGCTCCCTCGAGCGCCACGCCGCCGGAAGCCTCTCCCGGGATCAGGCCGGGCGGGAGGCCGAAGCGGCCGACGATGAAGCCCTGCACCTGATCGACGATGACGATGCGTCCCTGACTGTCCAGGAGCCGCGCCGGCGCGCGCACCTCTTCCGGTGAGACCGCCCGGCCCGCGTCGACGACGATGCTGATGCGCCCCGGCAGCTCGCGCGGGATGGAGGCGGCCTGGGGGGCGCCCGCGGCGCGCGGCGGGGCGGCGAGGCCGAACGCGGCGCCGCCCATGAGGAGGAGGAGCGGGATGCGCTTCATGCGTCGCCTCTCGCCGGCGCCCTGATCGCGCGGCGCTCCCCGGCCAACGGATCCGCGCCGCGCCCCCCCGCGGTCTCCCGGCCTCGCCGCGCGCCCCGCGGCGTCCCGGCCGCGCCGCGCGCCCCGCGGCGTCCCGGCCGCTACCGGCCCTCGAGCAGGGCGCGCAACGCCTCGGCCACCTGGGCGCGGGGGACCTTCGTCTGGCTCCCGGGGCCCGCCCGCAGCGTGACGGCGCCCGCGGCGATCTCGTCGGGCCCGAGGATGGCCAGCACCGGAATGCCCTTGCCGCCGGCGTAGGCGATCTGCGGCCGCAGCCCCTTGGCGGGCTGAAGGTGGACCTCGGCCCTGAACCCCGCGCGTCGCAGCTCCGCCGCGAGGGCGGCCGAATCCGCGCGCGTCTCCTCTCCGAAGACCGTCACCAGCACCTCGGCGCTCGAGGCGGCCTCGGGAAGCATGTCCAGCTCCTTCATCACGTCGAGGATCCGCTCGAGCCCGATCGATGTGCCGGTGGCCGGCAGCGGCTGGCCGGTGAAGCGCCCGATCAACTCGTCGTAGCGACCGCCCCCCGTCAGGCTGCCGATCGCCGGCCGCTCGACGACCGATTCGTAGACCGGCCCGGTGTAGTAGTCGAGCCCGCGGACGAGCCGCAGGTCGAGCCGGCGATGCTTCTCCGGCACGCCCATGGCGTCGAGGATGGCGAACAGCTCGCGCGTCTCCGCGATGCCCGCGGCGCCGCGGCGCGTGCCCTCCAGGCGCGGCGCCAGCCGGGCGAGGATCTCCGCGGCCGGGCCATCG
>VGIY01000341.1 GCA_016867695.1 Candidatus Eiseniibacteriota bacterium
ACCGGCTGCACTTCGCCACGCCGGATGAGATGGCGGAGCGTTTCGGCCACTCGCCCGAGGCGCTGGCCAACACGCTGCGCATCGCCGAGTCCTGCTCGGTCGATCTCGTCTACGACCGCCTGCGCCTGCCCCGGTTTCCCCTGCCCGAGCCCTTCGCCAGCGCCGACGACTACCTCGAGCACCTGGCCGGGGAAGGGGTGCGCCGGCTCTACGGCGAGCCGGGCCGGGAAGTGGCCGAGCGCCTGCGCTTCGAGCTCGACCTGATCCGGCGCATGGGCTACGCGGGCTACTTCCTGATCGTCCGCGACTTCATCGAGTTCGCCCGCGCCCGCGGTATCCCGGTCGGCCCGGGGCGCGGCTCGGCCGCCGGCAGCCTCGTCTCCTACGCGGTCGGGATCACGCGCATCGATCCGATCCGCTACGACCTGCTCTTCGAGCGCTTCCTCAATCCCGAGCGGGTGAGCATGCCCGACATCGACGTCGACATCTCCGATCGCGGGCGGGCCGAGGTGATCCGCTACGTGGTCGACCGCTACGGGGCGGAGAATGTCTGCCAGATCATCACCTTCGGCACGATGGCCGCCAGGGCCGTCGTGCGCGACGTGGGGCGCGTGCTCGGCTTCAGCTATCCCGAGGTCGACCGCATCGCCAAGCTGATCCCCGCCGAGCTGAAGATGACGCTGGAGAAGGCGCTCGGACAGGTGCCCGAGCTGCGCGCCCTGACGGAGGAGAACCCGCGGGTGGCCGAACTCATCGAGATCGGTCGCGTGCTCGAGGGCCTGACCCGCCACGCCTCCACGCACGCCGCCGGCGTGGTCATCACGCCGACGCCGCTGGCCGAGCACGTCCCCCTCTTCCGCGGGAAGGAGGGGGAAGTCACGACGCAGTGGGACATGGTCGCCTGCGAGCAGATCGGGCTGCTGAAGATGGACCTGCTGGGGCT
This sequence comes from Candidatus Eiseniibacteriota bacterium, assembly GCA_016867695.1. Lineage (GTDB taxonomy): Bacteria > Eisenbacteria > RBG-16-71-46 > CAIMUX01 > WJJG01 > VGIY01. The sequence goes on from VGIY01000341.1 coordinate 944, forward strand.
GCGCACGCTCACGGTGGTCGAGGACTGCCTGGCCGAGCTCGGGCGCCGCGGGGTGAACATCGATCTGGAGGCGATCCCCGACGAGGATGCGCGGACCTTCGCCATGATGGGCCGCGGCGAGACGGTGGGCATCTTCCAGTTCGAGAGCGGAGGGATGGCCGAGTACCTGCGCCGCCTGCAGCCGACGCGGCTCGAGGACCTGATCGCGATGAACGCGCTCTACCGGCCGGGGCCGCTGGGCGGCGGCATGGTCGAGCGCTTCATCGAGCGCAAGCACGGCCACGAACCGATCACCTACGAGGACCCGCTGCTCGAGCCGATCCTGGGCAGCACCCACGGGACGATCGTCTATCAGGAGCAGGTGCTGCAGATCGCCGCGCGGATGGCGGGCTACCGCCTGGGGGAGGCCGACCTGCTGCGCCGGGCGATGGCCAAGAAGAAGACCAAGGAGATGGAGGAGCACCGCCGGACCTTCACCCAGCGCGCCGCCGAGCGGGGCGTGAAGCCGGCCGTGGCGGCGCGCGTCTTCGACTGGGTGGCCAAGTTCGCCGAGTATGGGTTCAACCGCTCGCACAGCGCCGGCTACGCGCTGCTCGCCTATCAGACCGCCTACCTGAAGGCGCACCACCCGGTGGAGTTCATGGCCGCGACGCTCACCTCGGAAATGCAGGATTCGGACCGGATCCTAGCCCTGCTCAACGAGTGCCGCCGCCTGGGCATCCCCATCCTGCCTCCCGACGTGCGCGCGAGCCGGGAGAGCTTCGCCGTCGAGGGGAGCGCGATCCGCTTCGCGCTCGCCGCCGTCAAGGGGCTCGGGCGTTCCGCGGCCGAGTCGATCGTCCGCGCCCGCTGCGGGGCGGGCGGGCTGCGCAGCTTCTTCCACTTCTGCGAGTGCCTGGAGGGCGGGGGCCTCAACCGCAAGGCGGTCGAGGCGCTGATCCAGGCGGGCGCCCTCGACGGCCTCGGCGGCGAACGCGCGCAGATGATGGCCGCGCTGCCGCAGGCGCTGGACTGGGCCGGCGCTCGCCGGCGCGACCGCGAGGCGGGCCAGTCGTCGCTCTTCGGCGGCGAGGCCGCCGGGGGCGGGGCGTGGCGGGCCGAGCCGGCGCTGCCCGATGTTCCCGCCTGGGACGCCGCCGAGACGCTGCGCCGCGAGAAGGAAGCGCTCGGCTTCTACCTAACTCATCACCCGCTCGATCCCTACCGCGCGCTCCTGCCCTGCCTGGGGCTGACGCCCCTCGGCGAGGCGCTCGAACTGCCCGACGGCGCGCGCTTCCGCGCCGCCGGCGTCGTCGCCCAGGTGCGCCAGGGCAGCACGCGGCGGGGTGAACCGATGGCCACCCTGGCGCTCGAGGACTTCGGCGGGCGGGTCGAGGCGCTGGTCTTCGGCGAGGCGCTGTCGGGCTGCCGCGGGTGCCTAGAGCTGGAGGTCCCGTTGCTGGTCGCCGGACGCGTCGCCGCCGGCGACCGCGGCGCGCGGATCATCGCCGACCGGGTCGAGCCGCTCGATGAGGCGCTCTCCTCCCCTGGCCACGAACTCCACCTGGCGCTGCGCGGCGACGCAGCCGCGCGCGCCGCCCAGGTCCGCGAGCTGCTGGACGGCGCGGCGGAGGGATCCGTTGCCGTCTTTCTGCACGTCGACCCCGGGACGGCGCACGGGGCCATCGTCCAGCTGCGCCGCGGCCTGGCCGCGCCCGGACCCGAACTGCTCGGCCGGCTCGCCGGCATGCTGGGCGAGGCGGCCGTGCGCTTCCTCCCGTCGTCGGGGCCGGCGGACTCGCGCCGCGTCTTCGGCGACGCGGCGCGAGTCGCCGGCGTCGCCGAGCGCCCGGGCGCCCCGCCGAGAGCCGCCCGGCGCCAGCCGGCCGCGCGGCGATGAGACGCGTGGCCCGGGCCTCCGGCGTCGCCGCGGGGCGCGATCCCGGGGCGACGGAAGGCCGCCCGCCGGCGCGCGCCGATCTGCACCTGCACTCCGATCTCTCCGACGGGCTCTTTCCGCCCCGCGAGGTCATGCGGCGCGCCCACGGAGCCGGCCTCCTGGCGGCCGCGCTCACCGATCACGACACGCTGGCCGGCCTCTCCGAGGCGCGGGTCGAGGCGCTTCGGCTGGGGTTCGACTTCCTGCCCGGATGCGAGATCAGCGTGGCCTGGGAGGGCTTCGACCTGCACATCCTGGCCTACGGTGTCGAGGCGGGCTCTCCGCTGGGCGCGGAGCTGGAGCGCATGGAGGCGCACCGGCTGGAGCGCCTGCGGGCGATGCTGGCGCGCCTGGCGCGCCTGGGAGCGCCGGTCAGCGAGCAGGCGGTTCTCGACGGGGCGCGCGGCTGCCGGGCGGTCGGGCGCCAGCACCTGTCGCGAGCGCTCGTCGCCGGCGGATGGGTGTCCAGCCGCGAGGAGGCCTTCGGCCGCTTCATAGGCGCCTCGGCGCCCGCCTACGTGCCCAAGGAGACCGAGCCTCTCGCGCTGATCCT
>VGIY01000342.1 GCA_016867695.1 Candidatus Eiseniibacteriota bacterium
CGCGGAACATGCGCACGCTGGCGCGGATCCCGCCCCCCTCGGCGGCGATCTCCATGTAGGTGCTGCCCTGCAGGCGCCGCTCGAACTCCCACTCGCGGGTGCCGTGGAAGAGCACGTGCGTATGGGGATCGACGAAGGCGGGGAGCACCACGCACTCGGCCGCGTCGATCTCGACGCCCCCGGAGCGCAGCCTGAAGCGGGCGCGGATGTCCGCCGTGGTCCCGGCGCCGGCGATGCGCCCGCCGTCGATCGCCAGGGCGCCATCGGCGATCAGCCCGAGATCGGCCTGCTGCGCCGCGCCCCGCTTCGCCCCGCCCCCCGGCGGTGGCGGGATGGTCAGCAGCTGGCGGGCGCCGAGCACCAGGAGGGAGACGTCCCTCATCGCGCCCCCTGGCGGTCGAGCAGTTCCTCCAGCTGGAACCGGTGTCGGATCGGGTGCATGACCGCGTGTTCGAGCATCGCGTCGATGCAGTAGGTCACCTGCCAGCGCGAGGGGTACGCCTCGTCGAAGCGCGCCTCCGCCACCGCGCCCAGCGGCGTGCGCCAGCGCTCCGCCAGGTGGGCGAGGTAGGCCTCCGCCTCGCCGGCCGCCGATTCCGCCGCGGGCGCGGGATCGATCGCCGGATCGGGCAGGCCCATCACCTGGCAGATCCAGACCATGTAGCCGCGCGCGGAGCGGAGCACATGCGCGAGCACTCCCGCCAGCGAGGCGTAGTCGGGGTCCTGCGTCGCGGGCAGGGCGACGCCCGCGGCGGCAGCCTGCCGCCAGGTCGCCAGGAACGCGCGCAGATGGCGCTCGTGCAGCAGGACCATCGCCCGGGCGCCGGCGTAGGCGTAGGGCGGAAGCGCGGCGCCGTCATCCATCGTCGCGGCCCTCGCTTCCTTCCCGCATCGGGATGCGGATGCCCATCTCCGCCGCGCACTCGAGCGCCTGCGGGTAGCCGGCGTCGGCGTGGCGGAGGACGCCCATGCCCGGGTCGGTCGTCAGCACGCGGGCGAGCTTCTCGCCGGAAAGGTCGCTGCCGTCGGCGACGGCGACCATTCCCGCGTGGATCGAGTAGCCGATGCCGACGCCTCCGCCATGATGGATCGAGACCCACGAGGCGCCGGCGCTGGTGTTGACCAGCGCGTTCAGGAGCGGCCAGTCGGCGACCGCGTCGGTGCCGTCGCGCATCCCCTCGGTCTCCCGGTTGGGCGAGGCGACGCTGCCGGCGTCGAGGTGATCGCGGCCGATGACGATCGGCGCCTTGACCTCGCCCCGGCGGACGAGCTGGTGGATCACCTCGCCGAAGCGGGCGCGCTCGCCGTAGCCCAGCCAGCAGATGCGCGACGGGAGCCCCTGGAAGGCGACCCGCTCGGCGGCCAGCGGGATCCAGCGCGCCAGCACCGGGTCGTCGGGGAAGGCCTCCAGGATCGCGCGATCCGTGCGCCGGATGTCGGCCGGGTCGCCGGAGAGCGCCGCCCAGCGGAAGGGCCCCTTGCCGCGGCAGAAGAGGGGGCGGATGTAGAGGGGCACGAAACCCTGGTAGGCGAAGGCGTCGGTGTAGCCCGCGGCCTGCGCCTGGCCGCGCAGGTTGTTGCCGTAGTCGAAGGTCGGCACGCCCAGGCGGAAGAAGCCGACCATCGCCTCGCAGTGGCGCGCCATCGACGCCATCGCCCGGGCGATGTAGGCCTCGGGATCCCGGCCGCGCAGCTCGAGCGCCGCCTGGTAAGAGAGGCCGCCGGGCACGTATCCCTCGAGGGCGTCGTGCGCCGAGGTCTGGTCGGTGAGCAGATCGGGCCGCTCGCCCCGGCGCAGCAGCTCCGGCACGACCTCGGCGGCGTTGCCGAGCAGGCCGATCGAGAGCGCCTCGCGCCGCGCGACCGCCTCCCCCTTCCAGCGCAGCGCCTCGTCGAGGTCCGCCGTCCAGCGGTCGAGGTAGCGGGTCTCGAGGCGCCGCTCGATGCGCGTGCGATCGACCTCGACGACGAGCGCCACGCCGCCGTTCATCGTCACCGCCAGCGGCTGGGCGCCCCCCATGCCGCCCAGGCCGGCGGTCAGCACCCAGCGCCCGGCGAGGTCACCGCCGCAGTGGCGCCGCGCCGCTTCGGCGAGCGTCTCGAAGGTGCCCTGGAGGATCCCCTGCGTGCCGATGTAGATCCAGCTCCCGGCCGTCATCTGGCCGTACATGATCAACCCGCGCGCCTCGAGGTCGCGGAAGTGACCCGCGGTCGCCCAGGCGGGGACCAGGTTGGAGTTGGCGATCAGCACCCGCGGCGCCCACTCGTGCGTGCGCCAGACGCCGACCGGCTTGCCGCTCTGCACCAGCAGCGTCTCGTCGCCGGCGAGGGTGCGCAGCGTGCGCGCGATCGCCTCGAAGGCGGGCCAGGAGCGGGCGGCCCGGCCGGTGCCGCCGTAGACGATCAGCTCGTCGGGATGCTCGGCGACCTCGGGATCGAGGTTGTTCATCAGCATCCGCAGCGCGCCCTCCTGGGCCCAGCCGCGGCAGGAGAGCGCGTCGCCCCGCGGGGCGCGGACGCGCCGCGGCGTCCCGCGATCGAAGCCGCCGCCGGGCGACGGCGCGCCCGCCCGAGCGGCGCCGCCGTCCGCCCGAGTCCGCCAGCCGGCCGCCCGGTGGCGGGCATCGCCCGTCCCGCTTCCAGCCTTAGGACCTTGCGCCGCGTCTGGCGGAAACGCCTTGCCGCTCATGACCGATCCTCCCCCTGCCGTGGCGCGAACCACTCCCGCACCGCCGCGCGCAACGCCTCCGGCGAATCGACGCCGCGCGGCGCCGCGGGCAGGGCGTCGAGGAAACGCTGCCCGTAGGGCGCGCGCACGATGCGCGGATCGAGGATGACACACACGCCCCGGTCGCTGCGACGGCGGATGAGCCGGCCGATCCCCTGGCGGAACCGCAGCACGGCTTCGGGCAGCGCCCGCTCCTCGAATCCCGACCGGCCCTGCTCGGCCAGAAGCTCGGCCAGCGCCTCCACGCGCGGATCGGTCGGCACCGGGAAGGGCAGGCGGGTCACGGCGAGCAGCTCGAGCTGCTCGCCCGGGAAGTCGACGCCGTGCCAGAAGCTCGCCGTCCCGAGCAGCAGGGCGCGCGGCGCGGCGCGGAAGCGCTCGATCAGCTGCGCCCGCGCCCCTTCGCGGCTCTGGACGAGCAGTTCCATGCCCGGCTCCAGGCCCAGCTCCCGCAGCGCCGAGGCGCTCTGGGCCAGCGTCTCGTAGGCGGTGAAGAGCGCCAGCATCTTGTGCGGCACTTCCGCCGCCAGCTCCTTGAGCGCCTCGGCCAGGAAGCCGGCGTATCCCGGCCGGCGCGGGTCGACGCCGTAGGTCGGCACGAGCGCGAGCAGCTGGCGCTCGAGCGCGAACGGGCTCTCCAGTCGCAGCGTCGCCGGCTCGCCCGGCTCCAGGCCGACCTG
>VGIY01000343.1 GCA_016867695.1 Candidatus Eiseniibacteriota bacterium
GTCCGGGGCCCGGCACGGGCCGCCGCGGCCGTTGAATGCCCCCCGGGGCCTGTCGTACGATGCCCGCCAGCCGTTGCCCCTTCCCGGGGGACCCGGGGGCGGGATCCCGGGTTGGAGGATGGTCCCGGCCGGCGATCAGCCCAACAGCAAGCGAGGAAAGCCCATGGCGAATCGGGTAGGCATCACCGACACCGTCCTGCGCGACGCGCACCAGTCGCTGCTGGCGACGCGCATGCGCACGGCCGACATGCTGCCGGTCTGCGAGCAGCTCGACGCCGTCGGCTTCCACTCGCTCGAGATGTGGGGCGGGGCGACCTTCGATTCGGCGATGCGCTTCCTGGGCGAGGATCCCTGGGAGCGGCTGCGCCTGCTGCGCCGGGCGCTGCCCAACACGCCGCTGCAGATGCTGCTGCGCGGTCAGAACGTCGTCGGCTACAAGCACTACCCCGACGACGTCGTCGAGGCCTTCATCGTGCTCGCTGCGCGCAACGGGATCGATATCTTCCGCATCTTCGACGCGCTCAACGACACGCGCAACATGCGCTACGCCATGGAGATCGTGAAGCGCGAGAAGAAGCATGTCCAGGCGACGATCTCCTACACCCTCTCGCCGGTCCACGGGATCGAGAAGTTCGTGGCCCTGGCCGAGGAGCTGGCCGATCTCGGGGCCGACTCGATCTGCATCAAGGACATGGCCGGGCTGCTCTCGCCCTATCCGACCGCCGAGCTGGTGGCCGCGCTGAAGAAGCGTGTCGCCCTCCCGATCCAGCTGCACACGCACTACACGAGCGGCATGGCCAGCATGGTGCTGCTCAAGGGGGTCGAGGCGGGCGTCGACGTCGTCGACACGGCGATCTCCTCGATGGCCCTGCTGACCTCGCAGGCGCCCACCGAGTCGCTGGTCAGCGCGCTCAAGAGCACGCCGCGCGACACGGGCCTCGATCTCGCCCGGCTGGCGGAGATCGCGCGCTACTTCGCCGAGGTGCGCAGGCGCTACCTGCGCTTCGAGAGCGGCATCGCCGGCGTGGATGTGAACGTGCTCGAGTTCCAGATCCCCGGAGGGATGCTCTCGAACCTCGTCTCGCAACTGCGCGAGCAGAACGCCGAGGACAAGTACATGGAGGTGCTGGCCGAGGTGCCGCGGGTGCGCAAGGAGATGGGCTATCCGCCGCTGGTCACCCCCTCGAGCCAGATCGTCGGCACGCAGGCGACGCTCAACGTCGTCCTGGGCGAGCGCTACAAGATCGTGCCCGAAGAGGTGAAGAACTACTTCCGCGGCTACTACGGGCGTCCGCCCGCGCCGATGGACGAGGCGATCCGCGCCAAGGTGATCGGCGCCGAGAAGCCGATCGATGGACGACCGGCGGACCAGCTCGAGCCGGGGATGGACAAGGCCCGGGCCCTGCTGGGCGACCTGGCGCGCGGCGAGGAGGACGTCGTCTCGGCGGCGCTCTTCCCCCAGGTGGCCAAGCCCTTCCTGCAGGCGCTGCGCGCCGGGACGGACCGCGATGCGGCGATGGCGGCGGCCGTGGCGGCCGTGCTGCTCAAGCAGCGTGAGCGCTCTGCGGTGCCCGCGCCTGGGGGCGCGAGCGCCGGAGCCTGGAAGGCGGCGGCCCGCGCCGGCCGCGCGACGGCGGGGATCGGGATCTACTAGGGACGGACGGACCGAGCCGCCCGGCGATCGGGCGGCCCGGAACGGCCGAGCAGGCGGGAGTCGCAGGCATGGAGCGGACCTTCAAGCTGCGCATCGACGGCCGGGAGTTCGAGATCGAGCGGCGGGGAAGCGCCCTCCTGGTCGACGGGCAGCGCTTCGATCCGCGGATCAGCGGGACGAGCGTGGCCCTGGGCGACCTGCGCCTGACCGTCGAGGTCGACGGCCCGCGCGCCTTCGTCGACGGCATCGCCCGGGCGATCGAGACCGAGGGCCTGGACGAGAAGCCCGCCGACGCGGCGGTCGACCATGGGTTCGGCGCCGATGCGGGCGGCGCCGTCACCGCCGTCATGCCCGGGCTGATCATCCGCGTCGCCGCCGTCGCCGGGGACGCGGTCAAGACCGGCGACGTCGTCGTCGTGCTCGAGGCGATGAAGATGGAGAACGACATCTGCTCGCCGCGCGACGGGGTGATCAAGGAGATCCGCGTGCAGGCGGGAGACACGGTCCAGCAGAACCAGCTCCTCGCCCTCGTCGAGTAGGGGGCGGAACCGGTGCGCCGCCGCCAGGGTTCGCTTTGCAGATGACGATGTCACCGACGAGGCTTTCCGGTCCGCCTTCGCGCGGGCGCCCGGGCGGGCCCGGCGCGCCGCGGGCCGCGGCGTGGCTTGCCGTCGCGCTGCTGCTGGGCGCGTCCGCCGGGTCCGGGGCCTTCGCCCGCGGAGACGCCCCCGCCGGGGGCGGTGAGGCTGCGCCCGCCGCCTCACCCTGGATCGAGAACCCCGAGCTCACGCTGGCGCTCACGCCCTTCGACGAGGCGGGAGCGGCGAGCGCCCATGGCGGAGAGGTCTTCGACAGCGACGACTACCAGACCATGCTGCTCCTGCCCTCCGACTGGGATCTGGCCTATGTCCTCGACCTCGCCGGCGGGAACGTGAGCGCCTTCCCGCGCGCGGCGGTGCTCGGCGCCGACGGCGAGACGCGCCGCCCCGATCCTCGAGCGGCGCGTCCCGCGGGGGTCTTCGTCGGCGGCGGCGACGCCCGCATCCTCTTCGCCGACGATCGCTGCGAGGTGGAGGTCGGTCCGACGCCGCCGCTGATCGGCGCCGTCTCGCGCGCCGAGCTCGAGCGGCGCCAGCCGGTCTACGGGAGGCGCGCGCGCGGATATCACCCCGATCCGGCCGTCGTCGGCCAGCTCTCCACCCTGGCGCAGCCCCTGGAGATCATCGCCTTCTTCGGCACTTGGTGCAGCACCTGCAAGCACCACCTGCCGGGAGTGATGGCCGCCGTCGATCAAGCGGCGAACGAGCGGATCACGATCATCTTCGTCGGCGTCGACGAGAACATGGCCGCGCCGGAGGACTGGCTCGCCCGCTGCGGCGTTCACGCGACCCCGACCGTGATCCTCGTCGCCGGTGGCGTCGAGGTCGGCCGGGTGGAGGGGGACCCGCGCGGCAAGCTGGAGGAGGAGCTCGCCGCGCTGCTGCGCGAGCACGAGATCCGCTAGGCGGACGCGGGCGGGGAGCGCAGGCGGGGGACGCAGACGGGGGACCCGGGCGGGGGACGCGGGCGGGGAGCGCAGACTGGGGACCCGGGCGGGGACGCGGGCGGCGGGGAGGACCATGCGCAAGAACTGGCAGCACGGCGTCGCCTATCTGCTCACCCTGATCGCCGCCGGGATCCTGCTGCTCGCCGCCTTCTTCAAGGCGGGCGATCCCGAGCTCTTCGCCCAGGAGATCACCGCC
>VGIY01000344.1 GCA_016867695.1 Candidatus Eiseniibacteriota bacterium
GTCGACACGCTGTCGATCCACTGGCCGAGCGGCATCGTCGAGACGCACACCGGCCTGGGGGCCGACCAGACGCTGCTCTTCGTCGAGCCCGAATCGGGGAGCGCGCCGCTGCCCGACGGCTCGCCGACGGGCCCGCTGCTCGCGCTCCTCTGCCCGAGCCCGGCGCGCGACGGCGCCGCGATCCACTACCGGCTGGCGCGGCCGGCGCGCGTGCAGGCCGAGATCTGCGACGCCGCGGGCCGCCTGCTGCGCAGCCTCCACGCCGGTCGCCAGAGCCCGGGCGAGCGGACCCTCCTCTGGGACGGCCGCGACGCGCTCGGCCGGGCGGCGGCCCCCGGCGTCTACTTCGTCCGGCTGGCAGCGGACGGGGAGCGCCGCGAACGGACGATCGTCCTCACGCGCTGAAGAACTCCCGGTGGAGCGCCCGCACGGCCCGCTCGGCCTCGCCGTCCTCCACGAGCACGCCGATGATCATGTTCGAGTCGACGCTCTGCAGCACGCGGATGCCCTCGCCCGCCAGGGCGCGGACCACCCGGTGCATGATGCCCGGCACGCCGTGGATGCCCCCCCCGACCAGCGTCACACGCGCGCAGCGCTCGCGGGCCGAGTAGGCCAGGCCCGAATCGTCCAGCGTCGCGCGGGCTTCGGCGAGGGCGCGCCGCTCCAGCGTGAAGGCGACCCGCTCGGGGAAGATGCTCATCATGTCGAGCGTCACGCCCCGGGCGGCGATGCCGGCGAAGAGGCTCTCGACCAGCCCCAGGTCCCGCGCCAGGCGCTCGTCTGCGACGCTCACCTGGACGATGTCCCTGTGGGCGGTGACCGCCGCGGCGCAGGAGCCGCAGTCGCGCTCGATCGGCACGCCCTGATCGGCGACGAGCCGCGTGCCCGAAGACCCGGCCGAGGCGCTGAGCACCTCGACGGGCAGCCGCGCCCGCCGGGCCAGCTCGGCCGCGCGCGGGTGCAGGACGCCGGCGCCCTTGAAGGCCAGCTCCGCCCCCTCCTCGAAGGTGAGCGTCGGCACCGGCAGCGCTCCCGGGACGACCTGCGGATCGGCGCTGAGCACGCCGGGCACGTCGGTGAAGATCTCCACGCGGTCGGCGCCGAGGGCGATCCCGAGCGCGACGGCTGTCGTGTCGCTGCCGCCGCGGCCGATCGTGGTGATGTCGCCCGCCGGCGAGATCCCCTGGAAGCCGGCGACGACGGCGACCTGTCCCCGATCCAGCGCCTCGACGATCCGCGCCGGGCGGATCTCGAGGATGCGCGCCTGCTGGTGGCGATCGTCGGTGCGGATCCCGGCCTGGAAGCCCCGCAGCGAGACCGCCGCCAGCCCGCGCGCCTGGAGCAGGGCGGCGAAGAGGGCGGCGCTGATCGCCTCGCCGCAGGAGGCGAGGGCGTCGCGCTCGCGCGGCGGGCACTGCGGGTGGGCATCGAGGAGGCGCAGCAGGGTGTCGGTGGCGTAGGGCTCCCCGGCGCGCCCCATGGCCGAGACGACGGCGACGAGCCGCAGGCCGGCGGCCGCGCGCTCGGCCACGGCGCCCGCGGCCGCCTCCCGCCCCTCGGGCGTCGCCAGAGAGGTCCCGCCGAACTTCACCACCCGGATGGCCACGCCGCAGTCCTTCCCCGGAGGGCCCCGCCCGGCGCCGCCGCTCTCGCGCCGCAGCCCCGCCGCCCGTTCCTCAACCGCCGTCCGCCGCGACGCCCGCGCCGGAGCCCGGTCAGCTTGTTACTCAGCAGCCGCCCGGCCCGCTCGTTCCTCAGCCGCCGTCCGCCGCGATCCGCTCGGCGATCTGGATGGCGTTGAGCGCGGCGCCCTTCCACAGCTGGTCGGAGACGATCCAGAGGCGCACGACCCTGCCGTCGTCGGGCCCGACCCGGATCCGCCCGACGAAGACCTCCTCGCGCCTCGCCAGCTCGCGCGGCGTGGGCAGATCCTCGAGCGCCACGCCGGGCGCCCCGGCCAGCGCCTCGCGCACCTCGACCTCCGTCGCCGGCCTGCCCAGGCGGGCGAAGACCGACGCGGAGTGGCAGCGCTCGACCGGCACGCGCACGGTCGTCGCGTAGAGGCGCAGATCCGGCGCGCCGAGGATGCGCCGCGTCTCGCGCACGACCTTGACCTCCTCGAAGCAGTCGGCGCCGACCCAGTCGCCGATCTTGGGGATCACATTGAGGAAGATCGGCCGATCGTAGTGGCGCCAGGTCTCCGGCTCGCCCAGGCTGAAGGCGCGCGCCTGCCCGAGCAGCTCGTCGCGCGCTTCCCGGCCCGCGCCGGAGACCGCCTGGTAGGTCGAGACGACGACCTCCTCGAGGCCGAAGGCGCGCCGCAGCGCGTCCAGCGGCAGGAGCAGGACGATCGTCGTGCAGTTCGGGTTGGCGATGATCCCTCCGCGAGCGAGGGTCGCGCCGCTTCGGGCGCCGGCCAGCCAGTCGCGCAGCCGCGCGCCGTTGACCTCCGGCACGATGAGCGGCACGGCGGGGTCCTCGCGGAAGGCCGAGGAGTTGTCGATGACGATCGCCCCGGCGGCGGCGAAGCGCGGAGCCTGCTCGGCCGCGACCCGCTTGCCCGCCGAGCAGAGGAGCACGTCGAGGCCCCGCGGGTCGGCTGTGGCCAGATCCTCGACGGCGATCTCCCCCGCGCCCCAGCGCAGGCGCCGGCCCACCGAGCGGGCGCTGGCGAAGAGGCGCAGACTCGCCAGCGGGAAGCGGCGCTTCTCGAGCAGCGCGAGGAACTCGCCGCCCACCAGGCCGGTCGCGCCGGCGACGCCCAGGTGCAGCGCCCGTTCCATCTCAGAACTCCGCGCTCTTCGGCGTCCGCGGGAAGGGGATCGCGTCGCGGATGTTGCCGAGCCCGGTCACGTAGACGACCGTGCGGTCGAAGCCGAGACCGAAGCCGGCGTGGGGCACGGTGCCGTAGCGGCGCAGGTCCCGGTACCAGGCGTAGTCCTCCCGGTTCAGGCCCAGCTCGACTATGCGCCGGTCGAGGACGTCGAGACGCTCCTCGCGCTGGCTGCCGCCAATGATCTCGCCGATCCCGGGGGCGAGGACGTCCATGGCGGCGACGGTCCGCCCGTCGTCGTTCAGGCGCATGTAGAAGGCCTTGATCTCCTTCGGGTAGTGGACGACGACGACGGGCCGGCCGACGAGCTCCTCGCAGAGGTAGCGCTCGTGCTCGGTCTGCAGGTCCATGCCCCAGCGCACCGGAAACTCGAACGCGCGCCCGGAGCGCTCCAGCAGGCGCACCGCCTCCGTGTAGTCCAGGCGCTCGAAGCTCGACTCGATGAAGGTGTTGAGCCGCCGCACGCAGTCCTTGTCGATGCGCTGCTCGAAGAAGGCCATGTCGTCGGCGCGCTCGGCGAGGACCGCCCGGAAGATG
>VGIY01000345.1 GCA_016867695.1 Candidatus Eiseniibacteriota bacterium
TACTCCAGCCTGACCCTGCACGACGTCGTCCGCGGCGCCATCCCCGACGTCGACATCACCGTCGACGAATTCGGCGAGATCCAGAACGTCGTCCGCACCTTCGCCGTCGATCCGAGCTGGGTCACGGAGAATCTGGCCGTCGTCGCCCTGATCCAGGACGACGCCGACAAGTCCGTGCTCGCCAGCGCCTCCACGCGCGTACCGGAGAGCCCTTCCTTCCGCTTCTACGCCCTGGGCGACAAGTTCGAGATCGGGCCGACGACCGACGAGTACTACTTCGAGTGGTTCCGTACCTACAACACCAGCCCGGCGCCGCAGATGTTCACCTTCTCGGTGACGATCGACGCGCCCATCGACTGGACGACGACGATCTGCGGGCCGGGGATCTGCTACGGGCCGGTCTATCAGACGCTTCTCCTGCCGGGCCAGTTCGCCGAGCTGAAGGTCGAGGCCATCGCCCCGAGCAGCGGCGCCGGCGTGATCACGCTGAACATCGCCACCGACGCCCACCCCGATCCCGAGGGGCGCTCGATCCGCTACACCTACGTCACCGACGACGTGCACGTGCTGGTGGTCGACGACGACGGGCTGAAGGACGACGAGCTGTACTACACGGCCGCGCTCGACCACTACGGCATCGACTACGCCGTGCTGAACACCGTCTACACGACGCCGACCGCCGAGCTGCTGGGCCAGTTCGACATCCTCATCTGGGTCCAGGGCCGGCAGGCCCCGACGCTGACGGCCGGAGACCGGGCCGCGCTGACGACCTACCTGAGCGGCGGGGGCAACCTCTTCCTCAGCGGCCAGGACATCGGCTGGGAGCTGTCGCACATCAACCAGTACGGCTGGATGCAGACGGTGCTGCGCACCTTCTTCTTCAACGAGCCCTATCCGCCCGACTTCACGCTCAGCGGGGTCAACGGGAATCAGATTTCGGACGGCATCCCGCTGACGATCACGGGCGGCGACGGCGCCGACAACCAGGAGTCGCCCAACGAGCTCTACCCCGCCGACGCCGCGTCGGTGGGGATCTGGTCCTACGCCCCCGACCAGTGGGGCGCGGTGGCCGTCGACACCGGCGTCTACAAGGTCGTCTACTTCGGCTTCGGCTTCGAGGCCATCGACAACGCCCGGGACCGCAACCTGGTCATGCACCGCATCCTCAACTGGTTCCAGGGCATCGCCGCGGCCGACGGGCCTCCCCGCTTCCGCGAGGCGCTGAGCGTCTTCCCCAACCCGGTGCGCGATCGCGCCGCCGTGCGCTTCACGCTGCCGGCGGACGAGCAGGCGACGGTCGAGCTCTTCGGCCTCGACGGCCGGCGGGTGCGCACGCTGGCGAGCGGCAGCCTCTCCGCGGGCAGCCACGTCCTCGCCTGGGATCGCGCCGACGACGCCGGGCGGGCGATGCCGGCGGGCCTCTACTACTGCCGGGTCAGCGGCGAGCGGACGCAACTGCAGCAGAAGGTGGTGCTGCTCAAGTAGCGAGCCCCGAGCCGTCCCCGGCGGGGGCCGGCGCGCAGGGAGGCGCGATGGCTCGATGGACGGAGCTCCGTTCGGCCGCGGCCCTCGCCGCGGCCGCCCTGCTCGCCCTCGCGGCGATGGCGACGGCGGCCCAGCTTCCGCCCGCGGCCGACATGCTTCCTTTCCCGGGCGAGGGAGTGGTCCTCGTGGGAGAACCGGCCGTCTACCGCGGCGAGGAGCTCTTCGACTACATCGACGGGGGCGCGCCGCAGTTCCTCGAGTACGGCTTCATCGAGGCGGCGACGCAGGAGGTGCGCTATCACGAGCGCGCCTACGTCTTCGACGTCTATCGCCTGCGCGACCCGCTGGCCGCCTTCGGCGTCTTCAGCGTCCGGCGCCCCGCGGGCGCTCCTCCCCTGGGGATGTTCGCCTACAGCAGTCGCGCGCCGTACCAATGCCTGCTCGCCTACGGGCCCTACTACATCGAGATCGTCCCCTACGAGGTTTCCGCCGAGGCGCTGGAGGAGATCGAGTACCTCGCCCGGCGCGGGACGGCGGCCCTCGATCCCTCCCGCGCGCCCCGCAACCTCACCGAGACCTCCTTCTTCCGCGCCCTCCCGGCCGAGGGGCGCGTGGCCGGCTCGGAGCGGCTCGCCCGCGGCCCGGTGAGCGCGCGCACCGCGCTGGCCGCCGCGCCCGGCGGCGCCTGGCGCGAGGCCCACGAGGCGATCCTCGAGCGCCTCTTCCCGCCCGGCTCCCCGCCCGATCCCGCGCCCTTCTGGCAGGTCGTCGACTACCATCCCGCCCGGGCCGCGACGGAGGCTGGCGCGGCTGGCGCGGGCGGGGACGCAGGCGTGACCGAGGGTGACTCGGGCGCGGCCGCGGAGGCGATGACCGCCGACTCGGGCACCGCCCCGGCCACGACGCTCGTGCGCATCTCCGGTCTGGAGGATCCGCGGAGCCTGCTGGCGATCGCGCATCCCGGAGGGGGGTCGAGTCCGGACCCGACCCCCCTTCCCGGAGGCGCGGGCTGGATCGCCTACGACGACGAGAAGGGCCACGGCTTCGCCCGACTGCGCGCCGAGGGGGAGATCCTGATGGGCGGCTCGCGCCTGCCCCGCGAGAAGTTCACCGACTGGGTGCTGTCTTTGGGCAACGAGCCGGAGACCCGCCGCTAGCGGCCGCCCCCGCGGGCGCTCGATGGCGGGCGATGACCGCGAGAGCCAGGGAGGATTGCGCATGCCCGCCAAGCGCGCCAGACCGACGATGAAGAAGATCCCGCGGCGCGTCTCCACGCGGCCGTCGCGGCGGATGGAGACCTTCGCCAATCCGCGCCGCGGGCGCGAGTACGAGGTCTCGATCGTCTACCCCGAGTTCACCTGCCTCTGCCCGATGACCGGACAGCCAGACTTCGCCCGCGTCGAGATCGCCTACATCCCGGACGAGGTCTGCGTGGAGTTGAAGTCGCTGCGCAACTACCTCTGGTCCTACCGCAACGAGGGCGCCTTCCACGAGGCGGTCACGAACCGGATCGCCGACGACCTGATCGCTCTCCTCCAGCCGCGCTGGCTGCAGGTCGAGGCGCAGTTCCAGGCGCGCGGCGGGATCGCCACCGGCGTGAGCGTCGAGCACGCGCCGGGCGTGGCCCCCGGAAGCAAAGCATAGGGACCGCGCGCCGCCGCGCGGTCCCTATGGATCCCGCTGCGTCCCGCTCATCCGCCGGGCGAGGCGCCCCGCTCGCAGAGCCCGCCGGCTACTTGGCGAAGACGCTCTTCACCGCGCCCCAGGTGGACTCGTCGGCCGGCGAGGCGCCGCCTTCGCAGAGCCAGCCGAGGACATTGATCACGTACTGGTCGGACCCGGGGTCCCCCGACGCGTAGCTGAGGTTGGACAGGTCGGCGAACA
>VGIY01000346.1 GCA_016867695.1 Candidatus Eiseniibacteriota bacterium
TCGGCCCGGTAACGGGCGATCAGCTGCGGCTGCGCCTTTACAGCCCCGGCTTCCACCACGAGAACGACAAGGTCGAGGGGACGATGTTCACCAAGTCCGGCCCCTCCTGGACCTGGGTGGAGTCGGGCTTCACCGGGATCGAGCGCGGGTGGAACATCCTCTCCTTCCCCGTCGCCTCGATCCACGACGCCAACGACCTGCGTGAACTGGGCGTCAAGCTCGGGTCGCACCACTACGTCTGGGACGACCTCTACGTGGACAACGTGACGCTGGGCGACACGCCCTACCCGAACCGTTACGTCTTCCTGACGCCCGATCTGGCCTTCTTCTCCGAGACGCCCGGCTACGACACGAAGACCGTGTCCATCTACTACGACGACGGCGGCGGCGCGACGCCGCTCATCCGCGGGTTCAGCCTGGAGATCCACTACCCCTCCGGCTGCGCCCTGGTGACGAGCGCCGCGGCGGGCGACCTCCTGCTGGGCCCAGGCGATCCGACGCACTTCGAGTACGACGACGACGGCGCCGGCACGCTGACGATCGACTGGCTGATCCTCGGGCAGACGACCGGCGCGGGCGGCGCGGGCAAGCTCGCCACGGTCACCTTCACAGCGGCCAGCGAGATCCTCGACTGCTGCGACGCGGTCTCGTTCAACGTCTCGCAGTGCCGCTTCCGCGACCCCGACAACATCCCGATCACCAACCTGGTCTACGTCGGCGGCGGGGTCTCGCACGACATCACGCCTCCCGTGGCGGCCGTGCCGGCCAGTCCCACGCACACCGCCGGCGTGCCGACTTCCATCGACGACCTGAAGATCACCTGGGCGACGACGCACGATCCCGACCTCGGCCTCTACCACTGCCCGGTCGGGATGCGCGGCTACTACCTGGCGATCGATCAGAACCCCTCCGGCGCGCCGGATCCCCAGGGCGCCTACGACTGGTTCACGCCCTGGTCGCCCGACTCGACCGGCTACGCGGCCTGGTTCCAGGATCTCCCCGAGGGCGACTGGTACGTCCACATCGTCGCCTACGACTGGCTCTGGAACCCCTCCACGGTCGGCCACTTCGGCCCCGTCTCGATCGACAAGACGCCTCCCGGGATGGTCAGCGGCTTCGACGCCGACATCACCGACGAGGCCGATCGCAGCGTGGATCTGGCCTGGACCAATCCGGGCGACGCCGACCTGGCCGGCGTCGAGATCTACCGGCTGGGGACGGCCGGGGCGCTGGGCTCGACCTATCCCGAGTACGACGACGATCCGAACTGGGCCGTTCCCGCCTGGCCGGCGACGAAGGCGGCGGCGGTGGCGGCGGGCTGGACGCTGGTCGGCCAGTTCCCGGGGACGGGACACGTCGATCAGCCGGCGGCCCGCGACTACTACTACTACGTCGCTTTCGCCTATGACGGGGCGGGCAACTACAGCGGAGCCGACGCGGGCTCGCGCGACGCCTCGCTCTGCTACTGGCTGGGCGACTTCAACGGCACGAAGAACCCGAACTACTTCGTCGACATCCAGGACGTGCTGATCATCAGCCTCTCCTACAACCGCGCCGCGGGCCATCCCGACTACAACCCGGTCTGCGACATCGGCCCGACGGTCGACTGGGGCCGCAAGAGCCTGCCGGCGACCGACAACGAGGTCGAGTTCGAGGACATGATCATCCTGGCGCTCAACTACGAGTACGCGCAGGGCGGCCGGACGGACTCGCCCCCGGCGGAATGCTCCGGCAGGATGACGGCCTACCTGGCCCAGAGCCTGCGCGGGGATCTCCTCGAGGTGCGGGTGCTGCTGGCGGACAACCCTGGATGCCTGAAGGGCGCCAGCGTGGAGCTCGCCTTCGGCTCCGGGCTGGAGTACATCGACGCCGCCCAGGGGAGCCTCTGGTCCGGCGGGGAGAGCTTCTTCATCGACTCCGGCGACGGATCCTCGGTGCTCCTGGACGCCTTCGCACTGCACGGAGCGACGGGCGCCGACGGCTGCCATGCGATCGCGCGCTTCCGCGTCCGCGGCGAGGCGGGGGACCGCTCCCTGCGCATCACCGAGTTCCGGGCGCGGAGCACGAGCAATAGCGACATCGCCGGCGAGTGGTCGCTGTCGGAGGCGACGGACCTGCCGCTGCCGGCGACGCACGCCCTCTTCTCGGCCATGCCCAACCCGACCGTTCGGGGTGTCACGATCGGCTACGCCCTGGCGAGCGAGACGCAGGTGGCCGTCCGCATCTACGACGCGGCGGGCCGTCTCGTGCGGACGCTGGTCGACGAGGCGCGGCCGGCGGGCCACGCCCAGGTGTCCTGGGACGGGCTGCGCGCGGACGGCTCGGCCGCCGGTCCGGGGATCTACTTCTACCGGATGGAGGCGGGCGACTACCAGTCGTCGCGCAAGCTGACGGTGCTGCGGTAATCGACGGCGCCGGCGGCCCGGGGATGGGCCGCCGGCGACCTGGTCACGACGACGACCGAACAGCGGGGCCCGGGGACGCCCGGGCCCCGCACCTCGTCACGGCCGTTCATAAGGCATATCTTACGAAGTCCGACATCTGCGATGCGGGTGACGCCGGCCGCTCGGTCCGCTCCCGCCGGCCCGGCGATTCCGAGCCTGAACCCGACCCTCGCCACGTTGTCGCATTGTCGCGGGCGCAAGCGCATGCTATCCTACCTGTGTTCGAAACCGGTGCGTGTGCCTCGCTACCGTGTCGCTGGGTAGGCCCGATGCCCGATTGTGTAGAGGCGAGCGTCCATGGTGTTCGTGCGGCCTCGAGCCGCGGCCAGTTTCTTGCCACTGGCGATCGCCTCCCCCAGTCCCGCACAGCAGGCAACATGCGCCCGCGCATCCACGCGCGTCCACTACGCCCGTCCACCGGAGCATCTGCGGAGGTCCAGTCATGAGACGCACATCCAACTTCTCGGTTCGCGCCCGTTCGCTCGCGATCGTCCTCCTGGCGTTCGTCGCCGCGACCTGGGCCTCGCCCGTCCTGGCGCAGCTGCAGGGCGGGAGCGTGTATCCGATCGACGGGGTGCAGAACCCGCCGGTCTCGTTCCAGTCGATCGGCACCGCCGTGACCTACATGGTCGCCAACGGGGTCACCGGGAGCGGCCAGGTCGTTCTGGAGCTGAACAGCGGCTATGCCGGTGAGACAAGCTCCGTCACGATCCCGCCGATCACCGGCACGAATGCTGCGCTCGGCGTGACCTTCCGACCCGCCTCCGGCTACTCGGCGCAGACGATCACGGCGGGGGCCGCCAGCCCGAACCAGTTCGCCGTCAGGATCACTGGCAGCTACATCACGCTGGATGGCCAGGCGGGCGGCGGTGGCGGCGGTCGCAACTGGCTGATTCGGTGCACCGGCCCCGGCAGCTCCGG
>VGIY01000347.1 GCA_016867695.1 Candidatus Eiseniibacteriota bacterium
CTGCGCGATGCGCGTGCGGACGCGAAAGCCGCTGCGGAGAAGGTCGCCCTCCTGCTCGACGGCCAGCGCCAGGCCGGGACCGAGCTGTCGGCGCTGCGCGCGGAGCTGGATCGCGCCCGCCGGGATGCGCAGAGTCAGTCCAGCGAGGCGGACGCCGTCGCGGAGCGGGACCAGGCCCTGCAGGCGGAGCTGGCGGCCCTCCGCGACCAGGTCTCGGCGGCGCGCGACGAACTCGCCGGAGCCCGCGAGGCGCTCGCCGAGGCGCGCGGCGAGGGCACGGCGGCCGCCGGGCAGCTCGCCCAGGCGGGGGCGGATCTCGAGAGAACTCGTGCGCAGGTCGCCGCCGCCGGCGAGGAGATGGACGCCTTGCGCCGTGACCTCGCCCGGGCGGGGGCCGTCCGGGACGAGCTGGTCGGGCGCAACGAAGCGCAGCAGGCGCGCCTGGCCGCGCTCGAGACGGAGCTGCGCGAGGCGCGAACGGCGATCGATCGGCTGACCCGCGCGGCCGTGGAGCAGGCGGATGCTTCGGCGAAGGCGCCGGCGCGCGCGGGGCCGTCGGCCGAGATGGCCCCCCTGCTCCGGGTGCTGCCCGGTCGCGGCCCGAACCGGGCGGCGGAGCGCGCCGAGTCCCAGGCGGGAGGCCTGGAGGCGGCCGCCCCCGCCGGGCGCAGGGCCTTCGACGCGCAGGCTCTGCTGGAGCGCGTCGGTGGCGACCGCCAGCTGGCCGCGGGGCGTGCCCGGGCGTTCCAGAAGGGCTCGACCTGGATGGTCGCCTGCCTGCGCCAGGCGCTGCAGCGCAAGGACCCTCGGGCCCTCGTCGGGGCGGCCCGCTCGTTGCGCAGCGCGCTCGGCGACGTGGCCGCCGAGGAGGCCCAGCGTCTGGCCGGCGAGCTGGAAGACATGGGGCGCCGCAAGGACCTCGGCGGTGCCCCGAAGATGATGAAGGCCCTCGAGTCCGAGTTGGAGCGCGTCCGCTGCGCCCTGGCCAGCTACTCCCGAGCGGCCTGAGCCGCAGCGGCGTTCATCAGCCCAGCTGGCGGTCCTCCGGCTCGCCCCCCTTCTCCCACCCGTCGATCGGCTCGCGTAGCCTCCTGCGCGCTCTCAGGTACTTCCCCAGCAGCAGGGCGGACACCGCCAGGATCGCCAGCGGCCAGGTCTTGTCGAGGAACTTCAGGTCCACGCCCAGCGTGATCTCCAGCGTCAGGATCAGCCCGATGATCAGCAGAGCGATGCCGCCGAAGAGCGGGCTGTCCGTCGGCGGCTTCTCCTCGCGATCGCCCGACAGATGCCGGTTATAGTGACTCGCCCTCCGGGCGGCGTCGATGACGTTGAACAACCAGAAGAAGGCGAGGAACATCCCCAGCAGGGGCCCCATGCCCGGGCGCGAGGCCGCTCCTGCCGACATGAGCGCCGTCAGCAGCGCCACGACGGCGAGGTGGACGAAGCCCATCAGGTAGTAGCCGACGTAGATCTGTCCCAACCCCGGGAAGAGCGAGAGCAGCGCCGCGAGGACGGGGGACTTGCGCAGCACCCGGGGGCGGGCCTTCCGCGCGTTGCCCGCCTCCAGACATGCCTTGCAGGTCGTTCGACCCTGCCACTGGATGGCGCAATCCAGGCACAAGGGCTGCCCGCATGCGCCGCAGCGCCCCACCGCGGGCGTCTGTTCATGGATGCCGCAGTTCATGCGCACCTCCTTTGCCGGTTGCGGCCTCTTCGGCTGGCGCGGCAGCCACCCGCAGCCTCGCGAGCAGGCGGCTCGCCTGCTCGCGCGCGGGCGCGACACGGAGTCCGATCTCGCTGCCGAGCGTGGATGCCTGCCCGCGCGCCGCCGGCCAGATCTCGAGGAGGGCCAGCGGCGCGCGCGAGAGATCCGCCGCGGCGATCGTTGTCGTGAGCCTCTCTTCGACGTTCGCGGTCTGCACCTGACGGGCGAGCGACCGGGCCCCCTCGAGCGCTGGTCGTCCGAGGAACGGGGTGAAGAGCAGGCTGCAGGTCAGCGCCCCCTCCCAGAGCAGCGTCGGGCTGCGCCAGAGGACGCGCAGCACCGTCCGCAGCCTCAGCTCCCGGCCCACCGTGCCCCGCAGTACGCGGCGCGTGAAAGCGCGGTCGGCCCGCAGCCGGGGCAGCGCCTCGTAATAGCTCGGCAGCGCCCGCAGCACTTCGTCCAGCGCGTTGCACTCGCGGCACTCGACGAGGTGCTGCTCGATGCGCCGCGCCTCGTCGCCGCCGGGCGGGGCCTCGCCGCGCATCGCCAGGATGCGCTCGATGTGCCGGCAATCGGCCCCGAGCGTGCGGCGCAGCGTCTCGGCCGTCCAGGCCGCCGCGGCGATCGGAGCGGCGGGATCGCGCATGCCCCCTACGGCCAGCGCGTGACAGCGGCGGCAGGAGGCCTCGTGGCGGACCATGCGCGCGAGCTCCGGCTCGCGCAGCGCCCCGTCGAGGTAGCGGGGCAGCAGGGTCTCGAATTCACGGCAGTCCAAGGGTCCCCCCCGCGGCGGTCGCTCCTCGCAGCTCCAGGATGGCGCGCCCCAGCTCGATGCGCGCGCGGAAGACGCGCGACTTCACGGTGCCGATGGGCAGGTGCAGGAGCCGGGCGATTTCCTCGAGCGTCATCTCCTGCAGGTCCTTGAGCACGATCGCCTCGCGGCTGATGCCGCTCAGCCGGTCGAGCGCGGCAAGGATGATCTCGCGGCGCTCGCGCTCCTCGAGGCGCCGGTCGGGGGACGGGTCGCTTGCCGCCAGGTGGAGCATGCCCTCGAGCGAGGTTCCGGCGCGCCGCTCCCGCCTCGTCGCCCGGTAGTGGTCGATGCAGAGGTTGCGCGCCAGGGAGTTGAACCAGGCGCGAAAGGGGCGCGAGGCGTCGTACTGGTGCAGGCGCGTGTAGAGCCGCACGAAGATCTCCTGGGCCAGGTCCGCCGCCTCTTCCCGCCGGCCGGTGAACTGAAAGGCGAGATTGAGGATCCTGTCCTGGTGGTTCAGCACCAGCGCCTCCCAGGCCCGCCCGTCGCCTTCCAGGCAGCGCCGGACCAGCGGTTCGTCCTCTCGTCCGTCCACGGCCCCTCGCCATCCCTCCAGGTCGCCCCCGCGGCGATCGTCGCGCCGCCGGTCCCTACGGGTTCTCCCGCGGCGGAGTTCGGCGACCCCCGCGATCTTCCTCCCCCGGCCGGCGTCCCGCACGCCCGGTTTCGCCAAGGAAGCGGGGAGAGCGTCCGATCTTGTAGGGGGGGGAGCGGGCCTGTCCGCGGCGGCGGGGCATCCACCGGCCGGGGAGCGCCCGGGCGAGCGGGCGGCCGAGCGACCCCGCGACGGCGACGGTTGGCTTGCGTCAGCAAGGGAGGAAACCTACTTGGAGACCAGAACCACC
>VGIY01000348.1 GCA_016867695.1 Candidatus Eiseniibacteriota bacterium
GGCCAAGACCAAGGCTGAGAAAAGGGCTGAGAACAAGGCTGGGACTAAGGCCAAGGCCCCGACCAAGGCCAAGGCCCCGACCAAGGCCAAGGCCCCGACCAAGGCCAAGGCCCCGACCAAAGCCAAGGCCGTCTCCCAGGGCAAGGGGAGCGGCAGGAAGCCTGCCGTGCCGGGGGCGAGGGGCCGGTCCGGGATCGGGTCGAAGACCCCCTCCAGAACCGCGGCCACGCCTTCCCCGGTGCATGGCGCGAGTTCCGCCCGCAAGAAGCCATCTTCGCCGTCCGCGGGCGCGCCCAAGGGCGCTTCCAGGGCGGCAGCGGGCGTTCGCCCGCCGGCGGGCCGCAGGGAGCCCGCGGCCGAGGCGCGGCGGGTTGGAGCGACCGCCGCAGGCGGACCTGTCGTGCGGGGGGCGCGCGGGAGCGGCGGCCAACCCGCGCCGCTGCGCAGCCCGGCCGCGAAGAGGCGCGCCGAAGCGGAGCGCCGCAAGCGGGTCGCGGTGACGACCGACTGGGAGGAGCTGATGGCGCTGGCCGACGCCGACAGCGTGCGCGCCTATCTGATGAAGGAGCGCTACACGAAGGGCGATGTCATCAGCCACAAGGCCTTCGGTCTGGGCATCGTGATCCGCGAGGTAGACCCGGGCAAGATCCAGGTCTCGTTCAAGGACGGCGTGAAGCTCCTCGTCTGCAACTGGCCCTGATCGGCACTACTCGAAGGGCTCGAGCCGGTTGATGCGCTCGGCCCCCTCGGCCGCCTGGGCCGCGGCCGGCGATTCCCTCGCGAAGGCCAGCACCTCGAAGTAGGCGTCGAGCGCCTCCTGGTAGCGCTGCATCCCCTCCTGCACGCGGCCCGTCAGGTAGACCTGCTGGGCGCGCGCCTCGACCTTCCGCCGCACCGCGTCGCTCCAGGGCGCGTTCGGATGTAGGGAGAGGTAGCGCCCGCCCTGCTCGAGCGGCAGGTCCCCGGCGACCAGTTCGTCGAGCCGCAGCCGGGCGGCCCGGGCGACCGCCGCGGCCGGCCCCTCCGCCGCGGCGAGCGAGGCCTCGGCCTGGATGCGGTGGCACACCGAGAGATCGTCGAGCTCCGGGAGGGCCAGGAGCAGCGCCGCGGCGGCGCTGTCGGCCCAGGCTGAGGCGGCGCTGTCGGCCCAGGCTGAGGCGGCGCCGTCGGCCCAGGCTGAGGCGGCGCTGTCGGTCCGGGCCTGGGCGATCCCGTCGGTCGGGGCAGGGGCGCGCGCGTCGCCCAAGAGCGGCAGCAGTTCGTCGACCGCCTCCGCCGCGCGGCCGCCGAGGGCCAGGTGCAGGCCCAGGCGGTAGCGCGCCTCTGAAGCCCGTTCGTGCCGCGGATAATTCTCGGCGAAGCGCCGGAGCAGCTGCGTCGGCGCGTCGGGCAGGGAGAGCGCGCGCTCGTACTCGGGCAGAAGCTCCTCTCCCTTGCGGGCCAGCGCCTCGCGCTCCGCCCGGGCCTGCTCCAGTTCGGGCCACTCCGGGTCGGTCGACTCGGCGCGGGCGATCAGGCTGTCGTAGGCGGCGATCAGCGGTCCGTGGCGGCGCAGGATCGGCGGTACGCGTCCCTCGCGCCGCTCCTTGAAGCGCACCAGGGAGAGCCCGGTCGCGAGCGAGGCGATGCCCGCGGGTTCGCACCACTGCGCCCGGCGGAAGAGCTGCAGCGCCTGCTCCTCGTCGGACACGCCCTCGGCGGCCTGGGCGAAGAAGAGCGCCTGGCGCTGGCGGTAGGCGGTGTCATCGGGGAACTCGCGAGGGGGGCGGTGTCGGGTCACGCGGACGCGGGCGCGCGCGACGCGGTCCTCGAAGTAGGGGTGCGTGCGCCAGTAGCTGTAGCGGTTGCCCTCGAAGCTGCGCTCGTGCAGGCGCTCGAGAAGCTCGACGCCCGCCTCGGGGCTGTAGCCGGCCCAGACGGCGAGACGCTGGCCGCCGGCGTCGGCCTCGAACTCGTAGCGGCGGCTGTAGCCGCTCTCCAGCAGGGCCTGGAGCACGCCCCCGAAGAGGCTGGAGGCCTGGACGAGCGCCTCCGGGCCGGTCAGGCCGACCGCCCAGTCGCGCCGCCCCGGGTCGTCGGAGACGACGACGCGCTCGCGGGAGCCGCCCGCGTCGCGGGCGCCCATCAGCACGCCGACGAGCAGCGCGGTGCGGGCGAGGGAGATCACGGTGTTGACGCGGGCCGCGCGCGCGTGGTGCCCGAGCTGGACGTGGCTGATCTCGTGGCCGAGGAGATGAGCCAGTTCATCGTCGGTGATGTCGATAGCCATCATGCCCCGGGTGACCATGAGGAAGCCGCCGGGGAGCGCGATCGCGTTGGGCTCGGGCAGGTCGAGGATGGCGAAGCTGTAGTGCGTGTCGTCGCCGGTCACCGAGGCGACGCGGTAGCCGATGTCGTTCAGCCGCTCGAGCCAGGCGTCGTCGTCGACGAAGCCGATGCTGCGGGCGAGCGCGGTCGTCACCTCGAGGCCGAGGGCGAAGTCGGCGGGCAGATCGGGGCCGGAGCGGCCCGGAGACTCCCGTCCCCATTGCGCCGCGCAGGGAACCGCGAGGGTCGCCCAGAAGAGGGCGGCGAGAACGAGGCCGCGGGACGGGTGCGCCCCCGCGGACGCGGGCCCGGCCTGGGAAGCGCGGATCCTGCCCATCGTCCTGTCCGTCGCCCGCGCCGCCCGAACCTCAGGCGGTCACGCGGAAGCCCTTGCCGATATCGGCGACCTCCGTCCAGTCGGTCTCGACCGCATCCACGCGCGCCAGCGTGGGACCCCGGCGGAGGAAGTCGAGCAACTGACCCAGGGCCGCATCTTCACCCGCGGCGACGACCTCGACGCCGCCGTCGCTGCAGTTGCGCACGGTGCCGTCGAGTCCGAGCCGGCGGGCGACGGCGGACGTCTCGGCCCGGAAGCAGACTCCCTGGACCCGGCCTCTCACCAGCGCGCGCAACTGACGCATGACCGCCCTCGCCGCCCGATGGCGCCGATCCCGTCCCACCGGCCGGCGCGCCGACCGAGCCGCGCCAGTTTAGGCGCGCCCGAGCCAAACGCACCGAGACGAGCCAGTTTAGGCGCGCCCGAGCCAAACGCACCGAGACGAGCCAGGCCAGAGGAAGCCGCTTCATCGTTTCATGTGGCCGAACCCCCGTCAACCGATGGGGTTCCCGGCCCTGCGACTCAGACACTGCCCGCCGGATCCGGCAGCCGATGGGCGGGATAGGGGGGCCGGGGGTCGCCCTGGCGGAGGGGGGTGGCCCGGGAGGCGGAATGGAGGGGGAGGCGGGGCGTGCCTGCCTGGGACCAGGGCGGAGTTCTCCGGGCCGGCGGTTGAGCCTCCGGGTCGCAGCGGGGGGATCTGGTTCGGGCGACCATGTG
>VGIY01000349.1 GCA_016867695.1 Candidatus Eiseniibacteriota bacterium
AAGCTGGACATCCCCGAGGACGGCCGGATCACCAGCGTGGAGATCAAGGCGCTCTCGCTGCGAGTGGACGCGCTGGAGGGCAACGAGGCCGTCGCCCTTTCGCTCACCGGCCGGATCGACGATCGCACCGGCCCCCTGGATCTCCTCTTCGAGAACCAGGCCGTGCCGCTCGTCGGGCTCGACGTTCCCTACATCGGCTTGAACGCGCTGATCGAGGCGGGCATCACGAAGCTGCGCAACAAGATCAACGGCTTCATCGACGAGACGAACACGGCGGCCTTCGACATCCACGTAGCCGGGGACTCGGTCCCCGCGGGACAGCGCGTGCACCTGCTGCTCACGCTGGTCGTGGACATCACCGTCTACTACGACCAGTGCCTGGACATGCCCGCGGCCCTGACGAACGGGGAGCCCTGCGAGTGGTGAGCCGAGGCCGGCGCGCCGGCCTCGGGGGAAGGGGCGGCGCGAGCCGCCCGGGGAGGTGAGTCATGGCCAAGCCGGTCGTCGAACCGCGCCGCGCCGAGGCGCCGGTGGACGAGCTCTTCATCGAGCGCTGGTCGCCGCGGGCGTTTCGCGACGAGCCGCTCTCGGAGACGGAGGTCGCCGGGCTGTTCGAGGCGGCTCGTTGGGCGCCCTCGTGCTACAACGACCAGCCCTGGCTCTTCCTCTACGCCCGCGCGCCGGAGGACAGGGCCCGCTTCCTGCAGATCCTGACCGAGGGGAATCGGGTCTGGGCGAGCCGCGCGCCGCTGCTGGCGTTCGTCCTGGCCCGGCGCGCCTTCCGCCACAACGGACGCGTCAATCGTCACGCCCTCTTCGACGCCGGCGCGGCCTGGATGTCGCTCGCCCTGCAGGCGCGCCGCCTGGGGCTCTACGCCCACGGCATGGCGGGCTTCTCTCCCGAGAAGGTCTACGCCGACCTGGGCGTGCCGGAGGCGGAGTACGACGCCATCGCCGCCGTCGCCGTCGGGCGCCTGGGCGACCCCGGCACGCTGCCGGAGAACCTGGCCGCGATGGAGCACCCCAACCAGCGCAAGCCGTCGGTCGAGGTGGCCCGCGAGGGGGCCTTCGCCGGGGCGTGACGCGGGCCGGGACCGCCCGCCGCTAGCGGAAGATCGCCTTCACCTCGCCCCAGGTCGGGGAGTCCGAGTGCGTGGGGCTGCAGACGAGGAAGGCCACTTCGGCGACCGCCTCCAGCCCGACCTGCACCGACCAGTACTCCAGGCGGACCCAGTAGACCCCATCCGGAGCGCCCGAGGGCACGATCCAGGCGCGAGTGATCGCGACTCCGCTCGCGCCGGGATAGGTCTCCTCATCGACGATGTCGCCGACCGCGTCCACCATCCTGTAGTAGACATGGTCCGGCGTCGTGGCGTGCTGGATGGACCAGAAGACCGTCACCGTGCCTCCCGGATTGGCGACGCAGTCGGGCGGCTCGGGATCCGTTCCCAGGGTGATGACGGCGTTGGGGTCGGCGAGAGCGAGGAACGCGACGGATAGCAGGGACAGCGCGCCGAACAACAGCGCGATGCGGACGCGGGCGTTCATACATCCTCCTACGTTAGCGGGGTGCCGCGGGGCACGTTTGCTGCGTAGAACGCTCGTGCGCCTGTGCGCATGTCTGTTTTCGTACCAGAGCAAGCTTACCAGTCTCCGCGGCGTCCTCAAAGCGGTATCTTCCCGCGCTTTGCGGCATGGCTCGATATGTGGTCGATGGCTGAAGGAAGCCATGGACCCGCCTCCCGTGGAGTCTGTTGCGCGGTGATGAGCCTGCGCGCCGCGCCCGGCGGCTTGACGGGAGGCGGCCCGGTCGCCCACCCTGGAGGGACGCTCGGAGCGGGAGCCGTCCGGCGGCGCCCGGCCCGGCTGCGTAGCGGCTGAGAGGATGCGGCTGCAAGGTTGCGGGGCCCGCCCCCGGGAGGGGGTTGCCGGCCCGGAGACCCCGGGAGAGAGGCCGCGTGGTCCGGATTCGTCGCCCGTCGCTCCACCGCCCCGATGGGGCGGCCTTCGCCCTGGCCGGCATGATCGTCGGCCTGGTGGTCTTCATCCTGGTTCTCGAGGTTCTCTCCCCCGGCCATCCGGCGCGTGCCCACCGGCAGCCGGCGGACTCCGCGCCGGCCATCGTCGAGCTGCCCGACTTTGCCCGGATCCGCGGCGTTGAGGATCGCAAGGGGGAGTTCTTCGGCTTCCTGCACCCGATCATCGAGGCGGAGAACGCGCGCGTCGCCGAGCAGCGCCGGCGGATGCTGGCTCTGCGCCAGGACTTCTGCGCGCGCCCCCAGCTCGCGGTCGCGGAGCTGATCTGGCTGCAGAAGCTGGCGCGGGAGTACGAGCTGCCCTGGTTCAGTCCGGACCGGGAGGCGGACTGGCACGAGCTCGAGATCCGCGTCGACCTCGTGCCCGCGCCCCTGGCGCTGGCGCAGGCGGCGCTGGAGTCGGCCTGGGGCACCTCGCGCCTGGCGCGGCTCAGCCTGGGGCTCTTCGGCGAGTACTGCTTCCGGGCGGGCGGGGGCATCGTTCCCGAGAACCGCGAGCCGGGGGACATTCGCGAGTTCCGCGTCTTCGAGAGCGTCGACGCGGCCGTGCGCAGCTACATCCACAATCTCAACACGCTGCCGGTCTACAGGCTCTTCTGGCTGCTGCGCGCGCAGCAGCGCGAGGCGGGGGAGCGGCTGGATAGCCACGTGCTGGCCGCCGGGCTGCTCTACTACTCCGAACTGCGCGAGGAGTATGTCCGTGCGGTGCGGCGCATGCTCCATGACAATCGCCGCAGCTTCGCCCGCCTGGAGCCTCTGATCTGAGACGGCCCGGCGGGCGGCACGTCGTGAGGAGGCGGGCGGCACGTCGTGAGGAGGTGGGCGGCACGTCGTGAGGAGGTGGGCGGCACGCCGTGAGGAGGCGGGCGGCAAGGGGTGCGCCGGGGCCCGGCGGGCGGCGCGGGGGTCGCGGCGCGGGGGCGAGCGGCAGGGGAGGTAGACATGAGCGGCTGGGATCGTCGGCAGACCGATGGAGGCGTGCGGGGACTGGCGGGCTGGCCCGGTAACAGGGGAAGCGCGCGCGGAAGGCGTGCGCGGGCGGTGTCGCGGCGCTCGGGGCTCCGCGCGGTCCTGATCTGCCTGGCGATTCCGGCGATTCTGGCGATCCCGGCAGTCGCGGCGCTCGCGGCGGTCCCGGCGGTCGCGTTCGCGGCGGTCCCGGCGGTCGCGGTCGGGGCGGCCGAGGCCCCGGCCGGCAGCGCCGTCATCCTGCAGTACGAGCGCATTGGCGCGGCCCGCGCGGACGCGCCGCAGACGCCGCTCGAGGACTTCGAGCAGCACCTCGACTACCTGGCGCGGGAGCAATACGCCGTCT
>VGIY01000350.1 GCA_016867695.1 Candidatus Eiseniibacteriota bacterium
GCCGCCGCGCTCCTGCGCGAGGAGATGCCCGACCTGCAGCTCGTCCTCGTCGGCGACGGCGCCACGCGCGCCGCGCTCGCCCGGCGGGCGGCCGCGCTGGGGATCGAGGGGCAAGTCGCCTTCGAGGGCTGGCAGCCCTTCGCCCGCTTCCCGAGCTACATCCGCGCCTCGGCGGTCTGCGCCATCCCCCATCTCAAGTCGGCGCACACGGACACGACCATCCCGCACAAGCTCTTCCACTACATGCTGCTCGAACGGCCGGTCGTCGCCGCCGACTGCGCGCCGATCGCCCGCATCGTCGCGGCGACCGGCGCGGGGCTGATCCATCGCTCGGGCGACGCACCGGGGCTGGCCGGGGCGCTGCGGGCGCTGCGCGACGAGGGGGCGCGCCG
Organism: Candidatus Eiseniibacteriota bacterium; assembly: GCA_016867695.1. Lineage (GTDB taxonomy): Bacteria > Eisenbacteria > RBG-16-71-46 > CAIMUX01 > WJJG01 > VGIY01. The sequence goes on from VGIY01000350.1 coordinate 393, forward strand.
GCGCCGCGGCGCGGCCGGCCGCGCGGCGGTGCTGGGCCGCTACCGCTGGGATCTCACGGCGTCGCGGCTGCTGGCGCTCTACGACGGCCTCGCAGCGACGCGACCGCGCTCGCCGCGAGGATGAGGGCGAGGATCCCGCCCGAGGCGTAGCTCAGCCTGCGCCCCCGCTCCAGGCCGGGGGACACGGCGCGGATCTCGATCTCGTGCTCGCCCGCGGGCACGAGCAGCGCCCGCAGGACGTGGTTGGCGCGCAGCATGCGCAGCTTCCCGTCGCGGACGTGCTCGCCGTCGATGCGCACCTCCCAGCCCGGCTCGTAGTAGATCTCGCTCATCACCAGCAGGCCCGGCTCGGGGCCCTCCACGCGCACCGGCAGGATGAAGTGCTCGGGATCGTGGCCCTTGAAGCGGGTCGGGCGCCCCTGGTCGTCCTCGATCAGGATCTCGCCCGGCGAGAGGCGCTGCGGCAGCAGCCCCGCCTCGCCCTCCAGGAGCCAGGCGGTCGTGGCGGGATCGAAGTCGGGCGCGGCGATGCGCGCCAGCAGCGAGCGCGCGTCGGGCGCCGTGCGCGCCTGGCTGACGAACCAGGCGCGCGGCAGCACGAAGGGATTGCGGTGGATGTGCACGGCGCGGCCGGTCGGGCCGGGCACCTCGGCGAGCGGCTCCAGCCCCTGGTCGGCGAGCGACTCCGGGTTGAGGATGTAGTGGACGTTCAGCATCGAGAGGACCTGCGGCGAGTAGATGGCGTTGGACTCGAGCAGATCGTTGTAGGTGCGCAGCTTCGCCGGCTGGTAGCCGCCGACCGTCTCCAGGCCGAAGGCGGCGTAGCGGTTCGAGGTGAACTCGCCGGGCACCAACGGCGCGACGCGGAAGGGGGGCTCGGCGCGCTCGAGGAAGCGGACGACGCCGTCGGCCTGGAGGGCGGCGTCGGACTCGCTGCGCGGTCTGGGGTCGTAGAACTTGCGATCGACGACGAAGAGGTCGGCGAGCATCGCCGCGCCGAGCAGCGCGGCGGCCAGGCCGGGGGCGAGGACGCGGCGGCGGCGCAGCTCGAGGAGCACGCCGGCAACGGCGAGCCAGAGCAGCGCGAAGGTGATGCTCTCCTTCCAGACATCCATGCGCGCGATCTTCAATCCGGCGATCTGGCCGGCCGAGTGGCGCAGCGCGTCGTCGGGGCGGGCGAAGGCCCCGCCCGCCGCCGCGGCGCGGGCCAGCGGGTCGGCCAGGACGAGCCAGGCGAGGAGCAGCAGCAGGCCCGCGAGGCGCCAGCTCCACCAGGCGGGGGGGCGGGGCGCCGCGGCGACCCGGCGCGCGCCGGAACCCGCCGCCGAGGGCTTGCGCGCCGGCGTCGGGGGCTTGCCCGCGCCCCGGGGGCTCGGGGATCCCGCATCGGCGGAGAGCAGCGCGTGCAGGCCGTCGGCCGCCATCAGCGCCACGTAGAAGGGCAGCAGCGCGTAGATCATCGAGGGCACGCGGAAGCGGCTGAACATCGGCAGCAGCTCGTACATCGGCCGGAAGAGCAGCGGCAGGTTGCGGCCGAAGCCGACCAGCAGCGTCACGCCGATCAGGACGACCGGGATCCAGCGCCCCCGCCCGGAGGCGCGGCGCAGGCCGATCCAGGCGAGCAGCAGGGCGACGAGCCCGACGTAGTGCGTCGACTGGGTGAAGCTCAGGCTCCCCCAGTAGACGGGCGTCTGCCAGCCGAACCAGCCGGGAAGGACGAAGCAGACGATCTCGTTCAGCGGATAGGACCAGGCGGTCGCGTAGTCCCAGCCGGCGCCGCGCTGCGACGAGCCCTCGGCGAGCGCGCCGCCCCCGCCGCGGATCGAGTGGGGCGTGTACTCGAGCACGCCCCCGTAGGGCTCCATGACCAGACCGGCGGCCAGCAGAAGCCCGACGACGACCAGACCGGCGCCGAGCGCGAGCCCGCGGCCCCGCCAGGCGGCGGGTTTCTCGAGGAGGATGCGCAGCAGGGCGTAGAGGCCGCCGAGCAGCAGCGTGTAGTAGCTGATCTGCGGATGGTTGTTCCAGAGCTGCAGCGCCACGGCGATCGCCAGGAGCGCGGCGGCCGCCGCCGTGCGCCTGGCCAGCAGCACGTCGAAGGCCAGGAAGACGGCCGGTGCGAGATAGAGCGCCTGCAGCTTCGTGCTGTGCCCCGCCGAGACGAGGCCCAGGAAGTAGGGCGTCATCATGTAGAGCAGCGTCGCCGCGGCGGCGACGAGCGGCGGCTTGCGCCGCAGCGCGAGGAGCAGGTACATGGCCAGCGCCCCGACGGCGAGCGTGGCGTAGTAGCGCATCCCACGCGAGTCGGGGAAGAGCTGCCGCATCCGCGCGGTGGGATCGAGCGGGCTCGAGGGCGTGTGGATGAAGCTGCCGTAGGAGGGCATGCCGCCGAAGATCATCGGGCACCAGAGCGGCGTGCGCCCCAGCTCCGCGCGCGCCTCCTGCGCCCAGGCGCCGAGCGCGCGGGCCGCCTGCGTGTCGGCGGCGACGGGCTCCTGGCCGCCCATGGTCATGTCCCAGAAGAAGAGAAAGGGCAGCAGCAGGAGGATCGCGACGGCGAGCGCGTGCCGGCGCCAGGGGGCGGAGCGTGTCATCGGGTCGTCTCCTCTCGCCGGAGGGCCGGTCCCGGCGCGTGGACGCGCTCCCCGGGATGCGGCGGCCCCTGCTCGGCCCGAGCCGGCTGCCACCCCGGCCCGGGCTTGGCGCGTTGCGGGCCCGCGGGGCCGCTGCTAGAATCGCGCGCCGCGGGGCCCGGAGGGCGCGGTCCCAACGCGCGCCAAGGCGCCTCGACGGCCGCGACGGCGAGTTGACCAACGGAGCCCGGGCAAGTCAAGCCGCCCGCGGCGGGCAGGGGCGGCGCGCGCGGCCTTGGCGGACCCGCGCGCGAGAGACGGGGCCGGATCGCCGGGCGGCGGGCACGGCCGTGGCGGACCCGCGCGCGAGAGACG
>VGIY01000351.1 GCA_016867695.1 Candidatus Eiseniibacteriota bacterium
CCGCCGGCTCGTGCGGTCCCTGCCGCTTCGGCATGTACGAGGCGGAGTTCCGCCGCGCGCTCGCCCAAGCCGGATTCCCGGGGCTGCGCGTGCTCGTCATCCAGCAGCGCCGCGGGCTGGACCAGACGGGCGGCGACGGGGAGACCGCCTTCGAGCGCCCCTTCGTCGTCGCCCTGGTGCGGGCGCTGATGCTGGGCGATCTGCTCAACGAGCTGGGCCACGCGCTGCGCCCCTACGAGGTCCGTCCCGGCGCCGTCGACGAGGCGCTCGAGGAGGGGAGGCGCTGGCTCTACTGGGCGCTGCGGGACCGGGAGAACGCGGTGCCCGTCCTGCGGCGCGTGCGCCGGCGTCTCGACCAGGTCGAGCTCGACTACCTGCGGGTGAAGCCGAAGGTGAAGATCACCGGCGAGTTCTGGGCCCAGACGACCGAGGGCGACGGCAGCTACCACCTGGCGCGCTGGCTCGAGCAGGAGGGGGCCGAGGTGCTGGTGGAGCCGGTCGGCACCTGGGTCGAGTACCTGCTCTGGAACCGGCTGCGGCGGGCGCGCGACCGGCTGGGGCTGAGGGAGGGAGGCCCGGACGCCTACTCGGCGCGCCTGGAGATGCGCCTGCGTCTCGGACAGGTGCTCTTCGACTCGGCCTACAACGCCTATCGCGCGGCGCTCGGCTTCCGCACCGAGCCGCTGGCCTCCATCGAGACGCTGGCCCGCTACGCCGACGCCTACTACAACACGCGCATCGAGGGGGGCGAGGCCTTCATGGAGGTGGCCAAGACGATCTTCTCCGTGCGCCGGCGCAAGGCGCACATGGTCGTCTCGATCAAGCCCTTCGGCTGCCTGCCGAGCACGCAGAGCGACGGCGTCCAGGTCAAGGTGATGGGCGACCATCCCGACCTGCTGTTCGTCTCGGTCGAGACCACGGGCGACGGCGAGGTCCACGTGCAGAGCAGGATCCAGATGATCCTCAGCGAGGCGCGCGAGCACGCCCGGAGGGAGTTCGCGGAGACCGCCTCGCGGCTCGGACTGGCCGCCGCGCTCGCCGACGAGACCCAGCGCGCGCGCCTGCCGAGGCCGAGCGCGACGACGCCGCTGCCGCGGCGCGAGACGGGGACCGCCGCCAACTACCTCTGGTGGCTCGGGCGCCCGGCGGTCCTGCGCGCGCTGCCGCTGCCGACCGAGGCGCTGGCCGAACTGCTCCGCCGCCCGAGGCGCGCTCCGGGCCCCGGCGCGGGCGAGGGCGGGGACTGAGAGAAGCGGCTCGCGCCGGGGCGGCGGAGGTCCTCGCGTGCGCGTGATCCACCTGATCAAAGCCACCGGCGTGGCCGGCGCCGAGCGGCACCTGCTCGATCTGCTTCCCGGCCTGCGCGCGCGCGGGTGCGACGCCCGCCTGCTCGTGCTCGTCGAGCGGCGCCGCCCGGCGGACGAGTTCCTGGAAGAGGCCCGCCGCCGGGGCGTGCCCGCCGGTCGCGAGGTGATTGGCGGAGATGTCGACCCGCTGCTCTGCGCGCGCCTGGCGCTACGGCTGCGCCGGGAGCGGCCCGCGCTGCTGCACACGCACCTGATCCACGCCGATCTCCACGGTCTCGCCGCCGCGCGGCTGGCGCGCGGGCCGGAGGTCGTCACCACGCGGCACAACGACGATCCCTTCCGCCGTCGCTGGCCAGTTCGTCCGCTCCTGCGCCTCTGCTGGCGCGGGGTCGCGGGGGGGATCGCCGTGTCGCGGGCGGTGCGGCACTTCAGCCGCGAGGCGGAGGGCGCGCCGGCGACGCTGCCCGTCGTCCACCACGGGATCGCGCCGCCGGAGAGCGAGGATCGCGAAGCGGTGCGCGCGTCGCTGGGGCTCGATCGCGGCGCCCTCGTCGCCGGCATGCTCTGCCGACTGACCGCCCAGAAGGGCGCGGCCGACGGACTCGCCGCCTTCGCCGCCGCGGCGCGGGCGCATCCCGGCGCGATCCTTCTCCTGGCCGGAGACGGGCCGGAGCGCGCCGCGCTGGAGCGCCGGGCAGCGCTTCTCGGGATCGGCGAGAGGACGCGCTTCCTCGGCTGGCGGGACGACGCGAACCGGATCCTCTGGGCGCTCGATGTCCTCATCGCCCCGAGCCGCTGGGAGGGATTCGGGCTGGTCGTGCTCGAGGCGATGGCCAGGGGCGTGGCCGTGCTGGCCACGAGGGCGGGCGCGCTGCCCGAGCTCGTCGCCGACGGTGAGACCGGGCTGCTCGCGGCGCCGGGGGATGTCGAGGCGCTCGCCGCGGGGCTGGCGCGGCTGCTCGGGGACGCCGGGCTGCGGGCGCGCCTCGGCGCGGCCGGCCGCGAGCGGGCGCGGGAGCGCTTCGGGCTGGCGCGGATGGTCGCGGAGACGCTGGCGGTCTACGAGCGGGCGCTGAGGGACGCGGGGGGAACGGCCTAGCCCTGCCGGGCCGGACCCGCCCCCCCGCCGGCGGCGGGCTGCGCGCCGGGCGGGGACTCGCTCACGGCGACGCGCAGGCGGGCGAGCACGAGCGGCACGGCCTCGTCGATCGACTCGGCCAGATGGACGCCGGCGGCGAGGCTATGGCCGCCGCCGCCCAGTTCCCGGGCGACCGGGTTCACCGGATGGCGGCCCATCGAGCGCAGGCTGACCCGGCAGCTGCCGTCTTCCATCTCGACGAAGCTGGCGGCGATCTCGACGCCCCCGACCTCGAGCAGGTGCGTGACGGCGTCGCGCAGGTCGTCGCGCGTGGCGGCGGTGAGCGCGGTCAGCGTCCGCGATACGCGCACCCAGGCGATGCGGCCCTCGGCGGCGTAGCGGGTCCCGCGCAGCACATCGCCGAGCAGCCGGAGCTTGCCCGGGCGGTTCGAGGCGAAGAGGTGCCTGTAGATCTCGTCGGTGTCGGCCCCCAGGCGGACCAGCTCGGCGGCGATGGCGTGCGTCTCGGCGCGGCCACGCAGGTACTTGAAGGAGTTGGTGTCGTAGGCGATCGCGGCGTAGAGGCAGGTGGCGACGGGGGCGGGGATCTCGCCGGCGAGCGCGCGCACGACGGGCCAGGCGAGCTCGCCGGTCGAGGAGGCCTCCGGGTCGCAGAAGGTCCCCGGCGGAGGCGGCGTTGCCGGCGGGTGGTGGTCGAGGAAGAGCACTGGAACGCTCGCCGAGGCCAGCAGCGGACCGAGGGATCCCAGCAGGGCGAAGCCGTGCGTGTCGACGACCAGGGCGAGGTCGACGGCGGCCAGGAGGCGGGCGATCTCCTCCGGCGGAGTCGCCCCGGCGTCACGGATCCGCCCGGCGCCGGGCAGGAACTCGAAGTTGGCGGGGATGGCGCCCGGCGTGAGCAGCTCGGTGCGCGTCCCCCGGGCGCGCAG
>VGIY01000352.1 GCA_016867695.1 Candidatus Eiseniibacteriota bacterium
CGCAGGGGCCGATGCAGTTGACCTTGATCGCGATCGTCGAGCTCGCGGTCAGCCCGGGGAAGAGGGAGGCGAAGGCCTCGCCAGTGTCGCCTGCGCCGGTCAGCAGTCGCACGCCCTGATGCACGGCCGCCTCGGCGCGGGCCGGATCGATCGTCCCCTGGCCATGGACCGCCGCGTCGTGGAGCATCACGATGCGGCCAGGCAGGGCGTTGCCGCGCGGCGATGAGGCCCGGGCGGGCCGCCCGAGCCAGCCCGATGCCGCGCCGCCGGCCGCGGCCATCGCCGCCAGGGACGAGAGCTTGATGAAGTCGCGGCGCGAGGTCCCGTCCGCGGTGCGACGGCGGTCCGCCATGGTGTCCTCCCTCCGATTGCGCCGGATCTCGGGGCGCGATCCCGCCCGAACGCCAAGCTTCGATCGTAGCACCTGCCGCGGCCCGCGGCCTACTCCTGCCGGTAGACCTGGTCCCCGACGCGGCGCACGACGCGCGGGATCTCCCTGACCAGCTCCCGGTCGATCTCGCGCGTCGGCTCGTCCAGATCGTCCCAGCCGACGATGTGCGGCGTCGTGCGCTTCTCGAGGCTCGCCTGCCCCGCCGTCCAGCCGGCCAGAAGCCGCTCCGCGCACCAGCGGGCGTGCTCCATCCTGGCCAGGATCTCGACCTCCTCGTCCGCGAAGCGGTCGACCGGCGCGCCCCTGCTCCCCGCCGGAGCGGTCGTGCAGCGCAGCGCGCGCAGCTTGACGGCGATCTGATCCGCCGCCTGCCGGTTCGACTCCCGATAGGCCTCGTCGAGCCGGTCCCAGGGCCGCAGGCTCGGCTTATCCGGCGCGGCCCCCTGCGCCAGGCGATGGCCGACGTAGGTCTCGTGCAGCGCCCGGGCGAGGGTGTCCAGCCGCTCGTGGAGGAGGGTGTCGCGGTTGCAGACGCCGTCCACCATCCCGAAGGGATGGACCGCCGCCGCCCAGCCGCACTGCTCCCCCTCGCACTCCAGGAGCGTGGCCAGCCCGACCGCGTCGGACATGCGCACGAGAAGCGGGATGCGCGCCTCGCGGAGGCGCGGCAGGATGTCGAGCGCGCAGGAGAGGCTGCGCGAGTCGTCGTCGAAGCAGATCGCCAGCGTCGTCAGCTCCCCGGGGAGCGTGGCCAGCCGCTGGATCTCCGCCAGCAGCGCCGGGTCGGCGGCCTCGCCGGCGATGAAGTCGAGCGCGCCGATCCTCCCGAAGTCGGGGTAGCGTTCCCGGAAGAGGTGTTCCTTGCGCTCGGCGTCGCGGTCGACGACGGTGATGCGGATCGGACGCCCGTTCGCGTAGGCCCCTTGGCGGGCGGCCTGCAGCGTCAGGCACTCCCCCATCTGCCCGAAGCCAACGACGATCAGGCGGACGCTGCGCGGGTCCCGCGGGCCGAGCCACTCGCGGTCGAGGGGGTGATCGCGCAGGGCGAGGCGCGCGCTGCTCTCGTAGGGGTTGAAGACGCGGGCGGCGAAGCGGTCGGCCGCCTCGGTCAGCATGCGGTGCCGCTCGAGAAGCGTGGCCAGCCGCAGGTCGACGACCTGCACCCAGGCGTTGACCGGGCCCTCCCGCGGCTCGCGCTTCTCGCGCGCCAGGCGGTAGGCGAGGACGGCGATCGCGACATTCGTGCCGTCGTCGCCGGTGACGGCGATCAGGTGCCGGGCGCGCTCGGCCGCGGCGGCCTGCAGGGAGCGCAGGTCGGCCGCGTTTCCGAGGATCGCCGGGACGCCGAGCGATCGGCAGAGCGCCAGGTTCTCGCAGCCCCCGTCACGCTCGAGCACGACGACGCGCTCGCCCAGGGCGTGGAAGTCGCGCACCAGCTCGCGGCCCTTGCGCCCCAGCCCGCAGACGACGGTGTGATCCCGCAGCCGCCGGACGCGCAGGAGCCGCAGCCGGGCGCCGAAGAGGAGCAGCAGCGTGCGGACGACGGCCCAGGCGGGGACGATCGGGGCGAGGAAGCGCGCGGCGTTGAGTTCCCAGGGCACGGGGCCCGGCACGGGGCCGGACTCCAGCGTGAAGAGCTGGAGCGTGACATAGAGGATGTGCCACCCGGAGCGGGCTTCGCCCTGGAGGGCGTAGTAGCGCGAGAAGCCCGCCGCGCCGAGGGCCAGCGCCGCGGCGGCCAGGGCCAGGATCGCCCACCAGTGCCAGCGGCTCCCCTCCTGCCTGCGTTCCCCGTCCCGCCGCGGGCGATCGCCATCCCCGTTGACTGCCACACGCCCCCCCTGCTCCTTAGGCGTTCGTCGCCCGCCCCGACCCTTCCCGGGGCGGCTCGATCTTCAGGATCCTGTAACCGGCGAGGGCCAGGATCTTCGGAATGCCGCGCACGAGCTTGCGGTCCTTCTCCCTGTCGGCCTCCGGCAGAGGGCCTTCGCCGAGAAGGGCGAGAAGGCGCGGATCCATGAGCGCCTTCTCCCCTTCGGTCAGCCGCTCCCAGGGCCGCAGCGCCGGGTGGATCCTCGCCGCGTCGTTTCGCGGCTCGCCCCACCTCCATCCCTGAGCCAGCTTCGAGCGCACCCAGCGGTCGTGCTCCATGCGCGCCATCCGCTCGAAGTCCTCCGGCGTCAAGCGCGCCTCGGGAGCGGCCCCCGCGGCGGGGACCATCACGCAGCCGCAGGCGGCGAGCTTGCGGCCGATGTCGAGGACGTTGGCGCGGTTCTCGGCGCGAACGGCCTCGGGGAGCCTGGCGTAGGCGACGGCGGCGTACTTCGGCCGGGGCCGCTTGCGCGCCTGGCTGCGCCGATAGGTCTCGTGGAACGCCGCGGCCAACTTCTCGATGTCCTTCCCGAAGTCGGGCTGCTGGACGAGGCTGAGGAACTCGGTGGCGTCGACGTGCAGGTCGAGCTGGGTTACGCAGGGCAGCGACGAGCGCTCGAAGCCGGCGCGGTCGGCGAGGATGCTCATGGCGATGATCGCCTCCATGGAGCGCACGCCGTGGCGGTACCGGCTGACGAACAGGAAGGCCCGCAGGGCGCCAGGGTCGATCCCGAGCCTCCCGCGGCCGCGGCCCTCGTCGAAGAGGTGCGGAGCGTTCGCGGCGAGGAGGCTCCGCAGCAGGACGGCCCGGCGAACGATGTGCTGCGGGTCGCCCTGGGGGGAGAGAAGGTCCAACGGATCGGGGCCCAGCGCGTCGTAGAAGCCCTTGAGGCGACTGACGAAGTCCGCCAGCTTCGCGCCGCGGAGCCCCTCCTCCTGCGACTTGCGGACGAAGTCGGCCATCCGGTACGAGGTGCCGCCGGCGAAGACGAAGATCGCCCGCCCGATGTGGTGCGTGACCTGGCCGTCCTGGAAGACGCCGCCCTGCATCGGGGCGAGGAAGTGGCGCA
>VGIY01000353.1 GCA_016867695.1 Candidatus Eiseniibacteriota bacterium
GGGCGGGCGCCAGGCCTAGCATCACAACGGTGGCGCCATCGTGCGCCGGAAGACCGAACCCATAAGGCTCTCCGCCGATCCCCGACCTAGCGTTTCCCGGGAACAGCCTTAGACCATGCGGATGATCGGCCGGACTCGATTGGAGAGAACAGCATTCCATGACGCCCAGACAGAGCAAGGCCGCGATGGCTGAAGAAGAGCGTGTGCGCGCGGCGGCCGCCCCCGCCGTCGAGGCGGAGGAGGAACGCGTCGCCGCGGCGCCCGCCGGGAGGGAGGACGGCCTCGACCTGACCGGCATGAAGCGCAAGACGATCGTCGAGTTGGTCAAGGTGGCCCAGGACATGGGCATCCAGGGCGCCTCGGGCCTGCGTAAGCAGGAGTTGATGTTCAAGATCCTCGAGGCCCAGACCCAGCGCAACGGGCTGATCTTCGCCGAGGGGGTGCTCGAGATCCTGCCCGAGGGCTACGGCTTCCTGCGCTCGCCCGCGTACAACTACCTGCCCAGCCCCGACGACATCTATGTCTCGCCGTCGCAGATCAAGCGCTTCGACCTGCGCACGGGCGACACCGTCTCCGGCCAGGTGCGCCCGCCCAAGGACGGCGAGCGCTACTTCGCGCTGCTGCGGGTCGAGGCGGTCAACTTCGAGAGCCCCGAGGTGGCGAAGACCAAGACGCTCTTCGACAACCTCACGCCCCTCTATCCGCTGGAGAAGTTCACGCTCGAGGCGAAGTCGCACGACCTGACGACCCGGATCATCGACCTGCTGAGCCCGCTGGGCAAGGGGCAGCGCGGGTTGATCGTCTCCCCCCCCAAGGCGGGCAAGACGATCATCCTGCAGAAGATCGCCAACTCGATCACCGAGAACCACCCCGAGGTGCACCTGATCGTCCTGCTCATCGACGAGCGCCCCGAGGAAGTCACCGACATGGAGCGCTCCGTGCGGGCCGAGGTGATCAGCTCCACCTTCGACGAGCCGGCCGAGCGTCACGTCCAGGTGGCCGAGATGGTCATCGAGAAGGCGCGCCGCATGGTCGAGCACCAGCGCGACGTGGTCGTCCTGCTCGACTCGATCACCCGCCTGGCGCGCGCCTACAACACGGTCGTGCCGCACAGCGGCAAGATCCTATCCGGCGGCGTCGACTCCAACGCGCTCCACCGGCCGAAGCGCTTCTTCGGCGCGGCGCGCAACATCGAGGAGGGGGGCTCGCTGACCGTCTGCGCCACCGCGCTGATCGAGACCGGCAGCCGCATGGACGAGGTGATCTTCGAGGAGTTCAAGGGCACGGGAAACATGGAGCTCGTGCTGGACCGCAAGATCTCCGACAAGCGCATCTTCCCGGCCATCGACCTGAACCGCTCCGGCACGCGCCGCGAGGAGCTCCTCCTGCCCGAGCCCGACCTGCGCAAGGTCTGGATCCTGCGCAAGTTCCTGAGCGAGATGAAGCCGGTCGAGGCAATGGAGTTCCTGATCGACAAGATCAGCAAGACGAAGACGAATCGGAAGTTCTTGGAATCGATGAACGGCTAGGCTTATACTCCCCGCTCGGCCGATCGGCGCCGGGCGGCGCGGGCTTCGGCCGCGCTGGTGCGCCGGACATGCGGGATGCGCGGCGCATCGGGGACGGGGCGAGAGGGAAGCGGAGAACCGAGGGGACCATGAAGAAGGGCATCCATCCTCCCTACAAGCGGACGACGATCAAGTGCGTCTGCGGTCATGTGATCGAGACCCGCTCGACGCTCGGCGGCGCGCTGACGGTCGAGATCTGCTCCCACTGTCACCCGTTCTTCACCGGCAAGCAGAAGCTGATCGACACCGCCGGGCGGGTCGAGCGCTTCATGCGCAAGTACGGCATGGAGGGGAGCGCTCCGGCCGAGACGCAGGCCGCGCCAGCCACGCCGGCCCCGGCCGAGACGCAGGCCGCGCCGGCCGCGGCCGGAAGCGACCGGCCCGTATCCGCTGAGCAGTAGCGTCCGCACATGGGGATCCGCCCGGCTTCTATCGCGGAGGCCGGGCGGATCTCTCTTTGCGGCGGCCTCGGGGATCGCCGTCTTCGGGAGGCGCCCGGGACGGCGCCGCGGCCCGGCGGGGAGGGGCCCACGGAGGGTCAGCGGGACATGGACCGGGAGCTGTTGCGGTCGCAGGAGGACATCGCCGCCCGCCACGAGGAGCTGGGCCGGGCGATGATGGACCCCAAGGTCCTCGGCGACGGGCGCGAGATGAAGCGCCTCGGGCGCGAGCACGCCCGGCTCGGCGGGCTGCTCGAGGCGATGCAAGCCTACCGCCGCGCGCTCGACGCGCTCACCGAGGCGCGCGAGATCCTCGAGCAGGGGCGCGACGCCGACCTCGTGGCGCTGGCGCACGGCGAGCTTCCCGAACTGGAGGCGGCCGAGGCGGCGCGGCGCGAGGCGCTCAAGAGGCTGCTCGCCCCCCACGACCCCGACGACGACCGCAGCGCCCTGGTCGAGATTCGCTCCGGCACCGGCGGGGAGGAGGCCACGCTCTTCGCCGCCGATCTCTTCCGCCTGTATGTCAAGTACGCCGAGCGGAAGGGATACCGGGTGGAGATCCTCCTGTCGGGGCGCACCGAACTGGGGGGCATGAGGGAGGCGGTCCTGCTGATCGAGGGGGCGGGCGCCTACGGCGCGCTGCGCTTCGAGGGGGGCGTCCATCGCGTGCAGCGCGTGCCGGTGACCGAGGCCTCGGGGCGCATCCACACCTCGGCGGCCAGCGTGGCCGTGCTGCCCGAGGCCGAGGAGGTCGAGGTCGAGATCCGTCCGGACGAGCTGAAGATCGACGTCTTCCGCTCCTCCGGTCCCGGGGGGCAGAGCGTCAACACGACCGACTCCGCCGTGCGCGTGACGCACCTGCCGACCGGCATCGTCGTCCAGTGCCAGGACGAGCGCTCGCAGCTGAAGAACAAGGCCAAGGCGATGAAGGTGCTCTACGCCAAGCTCCTCGACATGCGCCGCCAGGAGCAGGAAGCGGCGACCACCGCCGCGCGGCGCAGCATGGTGTCGACCGGCGACCGCAGCGCCAAGATCCGCACCTACAACTTCCCGCAGAACCGCCTCACGGATCATCGCATCAACTTCACCGTCTACAGCCTCGACCGCTTCATGGGGGGCGAGATCGACGAGTTGATCGAGGCGCTGCAGCTGGCCGACATCGAGGAGAGGCTCCGCGCGAGGAGCGGGGGTTGACCTGCCCGCGCGCCTTCCCGCCGCTCGCCGGCGGCCCCCGAGGCAAGCGCGCAACGCTCATTCCTGCAATCGTTTGCTGGATTCCGCCCTGCCCTTGCCGGCGTCGGCGCGGGCAAGTTCCTGTT
>VGIY01000354.1 GCA_016867695.1 Candidatus Eiseniibacteriota bacterium
GTCGGACCGTGGGCGCGGGGGTGGTGACGGAGATCGTCGAGTAACTCGCGCCGCCCGGGCCCCCGCACGGGGGCGACCGGGCGCACCCGGAGCCCGCGGACGGGCGCCGGCTAAGGCCGGAGGAGAGGACCAGTGGCAGCGCAACGCGAGATCATCACGCTGGCTTGCAGCGAGTGCAAGCGGCGCAACTACACGACGACCAAGAACCGGCGCAAGCATCCGGACCGGGTCGAGCACCGCAAGTACTGCCCGTTCGATCGCAAGCATACGATCCACAAGGAAACGCGCTAGGCCCGGGGCGATCCGCAAGCGGGGAGTGTCGCGATGTTCGAGAAGATCAGGGTCTTCCTCGGCGAGGTGCGCAGCGAGATCAAGAAGGTCACCTGGCCCCGTCCCCAGGAGCTCAAGGAATCGACCACCGTGGTGATCATCTCCGTATTCATCATCACGGTGTTCATCTCGATCATGGACCTGATTCTGAACAGGGTGCTCGATTTCATTCTGCGACTGGGCGCCTAGCCCCGCCGCCGGCGTGGACCCGCGGACGAACCGAACACAGGACAAGCCGTAATCGTGACCGACGACAAGGAAGCCCAGGAAGTCGCGGCGCCCGAGGCCGCGGCCGGGGAGACGGCGCAGGCGCCGGAGCCCGAGGCCCGGACCCCGCGCAAGCGCTGGTATGTCGTGCACACCTACTCGGGGCACGAGAACAAGGTCAAGGCCAACCTCGAGCGGGCGATCCAGTACGCCCGTTTGCAGGACATGTTCGGCGAGGTGCTCGTCGTCACCGAGGACTACGCCGTGATGAAGGCGGGCAAGAAGCGCATCACCAAGCGCAAGACCTTCCCGAGCTACGTGCTGCTCGAGATGGCCATGGACGACGAGACCCGCGCGCTGGTGACCAACATCCCCGGCGTGACCCATTTCGTCGGCGACAAGCAGGCCGCCCCCCTGACCGAGCAGGAGGTGCGCCGGATCCGGGGCCAGGAGGTCAAGGAGCGCGGGGCGGTCACCACGGAAGTGCCCTTCAAGGTGGGCGAGACCGTCAAGGTCGTGGATGGGCCCTTCGCCGACTTCGTCGGCTCGGTCGACGAGATCCACCCCGAGCGGGGCAAGCTGCGGGTCATGGTTTCAATCTTCGGCCGGCCGACCGCGGTCGAGCTCGACATCGTCCAGGTCACCACCATCTGATCACGGAGAGGCTCCGATGGCCAAAGTAGTCGTCGCCACGATCAAGCTCCAGCTCTCGGCCGGGAACGCCACGCCGGCCCCGCCGGTGGGACCGGCCCTGGGCGCCCATCAGGTCAACATCATGGAGTTCTGCAAGGCGTTCAACGCGCGCACGCAGAAGGATGCCGGCCTGATCATCCCCGCCGTGATCACGGTGTACAAGGATCGCAGCTTCACCTTCGTGACCAAGACGCCCCCCGCCGCGGTCCTGCTCAAGAAGGCCGTCGGGCTGGCGAAGGGCTCGGGCGAGCCGAACCGCAACAAGGTCGGCGCGGTCACGCGCGCGCAGGTGCGCGAGATCGCCGTGGCCAAGCAGGTCGATCTGAACGCCGCCACCGTGGAGGCGGCGATGCGCATGGTCGAGGGCACGGCGCGCAGCATGGGCATCGAGCTCACCGACTGATCCGCCGCGCCGGCGGCGGAGCGGCCGCGCCGGCGCCTCGTCCGGAGTTCTACCTCGAGCCCGGATGAGCCAACCCCAGAGGGAGGTCCCCCGGAGGGACCGGAGAGCGAGCATGAAGCACGGCAAGCGGTACCGGAGCGCCCTGGAAGACAAGGCCAAGCTGAAGAGCCCCACCCTGACCGATGCGGTCGCCTTCGTCCGGGCTCACGCCAAGGCGAAGTTCGACGAGTCGATCGAGGTCGCCGCCCGCCTGGGGGTCGACCCGAAGTACGCGGACCAGATGGTCCGCGGCACGGTCGTCCTCCCGCACGGCACGGGCAAGACGATGCGCGTCCTCGTCTTCGCCCGCGGCGAGAAGGTCAAGGACGCCCAGGATGCGGGGGCCGATTTCGTCGGCGCCGAGGATCTGGTCGAGAAGGTCCAGGCGGGCTTCCTCGACTTCGACCGCGCGATCGCGACGCCCGACCTGATGGGCCAAGTCGGCAAGCTCGGCCGCGTCCTGGGGCCCCGGGGGCTGATGCCCAACCCCAAGACCGGCACCGTCACCTTCGACGTCGGCAAGGCGGTCCAGGAGGCGAAGGGGGGCAAGATCGAGTTCCGCGTCGACAAGGGGGGCAACCTGCAGGTCGCGGTCGGACGCGCCTCCTTCGAGCCCCACAAGATCGAGGAGAACATCCGCGCCTTCCTCGGCGAGGTCATGCGCCTGCGGCCCCCGGCGGCCAAGGGCACCTATGTGCGCAGCCTGACGATCTCCTCCACCATGGGCCCGGGCGTCCGCCTGGATCCCGCCGAGCTGGTCAAGGCCTAGCCGGCGTCGCGCCGACCAAGCATAGAAAGGCGGAACGCCATGCAGAAGACGGACAAGGAAGAGGCGGTCAAGTACCTCGAGCATGTCTTCGAGAACGCCCGGGGCATCTACCTGGCCGATTTCCAGGGCATGACGGTCGAGGTGATCTCGGAGCTGCGGCGCCGCTGCCGGGGCGCCGAGGTCCACTTCCAGGTGGCCAAGAACACGCTGCTTCGCCGGGCCGCCGACAGCACCGGCAACGGCGCGCTGACTCCGCACCTCCACGGCCCCACGGCGATCGCGGTCAGCACCCGGGACGAGGTCGAGCCGGCGCGGGTGCTCATCTCCTTCCAGGGGGAGTTCTCCAAGCCGCAGATCAAGGGCGGATACGTGGCCGGGAAGTTCTACGACGCCGAGCAGGTCAAGGAGCTCTCGCGCCTGCCGTCCAAGGATGTGCTCCTGGGCAGTCTGCTGAGCGTGCTGCAGGCCCCGCTGAGCCAGTTCTGTTCGGTGCTGCAGGCGCCGGTGCGCGACCTGGCCCGGATCCTCGATCAGGTGGCCAAGCAGAAGGAGAGCGCCGCGTAGGCGAGCGGCGCGGGAGCGCGGCGCGACGGGCGCCGCGCGAGCGAGCAGCCTGACCCGGAACCGCGGGGCTTCTCCCGCCGACGGCGAGGCCGGCGCAAGGCCGGATGCTTCTCCCGCCGGAGGCGCGGCCCGGGGTTCCGTCGAGGTGAAGATAGATCCGCGGATGAAAGACGGACAGGGCGCTCACGCGGCGGCCCGCGCGGGCGGGCGACCGCTGGAGAGGGCGAGATAGGGAGGTGGACGAGATGGCGCAGATCACGAAGGACGATGTTCTCGGCTGGGTGCGGAGCTCCACGATGATCGAGATCTCCGAACTGGTCA